>NZ_JBFTRC010000274.1:0-5749 GCF_056399325.1 Allobosea sp. 01N443 | reverse complement strand
ATCAATGACGAGGGGCTCGTCCTCTACGATTCCACCATCATTCTCGAATATCTCGACGAGGCCTATCCCCAGCCACCGCTCCTTCCCCGCAATCCAGCGGCCAGAGCGCGCTCGCGGTTGGACGAGCTTTTCGCCGACGAGATCCTGTTTGCCGCGCTGCGGCCGCTGATGCACCGCAACGAGCCGCCGACGACGGATCGCAACAAGCGCGCAGCACAGGAGACGGACGCGCTGATCGCCGAGGCCGAGCTCGAGCAGCGCTATTGCGGGCTCAACGAGAGGCTGGCGGGTCGCGATTATTTCGGCGAGGCCCTCTCGGTGGCCGATATCGGCATGTTCATGAGCGTGTTCTGGGCCGTGCGCCTCGGCGGCCCGGCGCTTGCACGCTATCCCGACCTCTCAGCCTGGTTCAGCCGGTTGGGCAGTCGGCCGGCCTTTGCAACAGCGGTGGAGGAGGTCGAGGAAGCGGACCGGCGACTGTCCTACCCCGTCAAACGCCGCTGAAAGCTCCCGGTTTCGATTGCAGCGCTGGCCTGCGGGCGCTAAACGCTTCGCGCATGACCAGCCCCATCCGCATCGCCCCTTCCATCCTCTCCGCAGATTTCTCGAAACTCGGGGAGGAGGTTCGCGCCATCGATGCGGCGGGCGCCGACTGGATCCATTGCGATGTGATGGACGGGCATTTCGTGCCGAACATCACCTTCGGCCCGGACGTGCTGAAGGCGATCCGCCCGCACACCAAGAAGTTTTTCGACGTGCATCTGATGATCGCGCCGGTCGACCCCTATGTCGAAGCCTTCGCCAAGGCGGGCGCTGACCTGATCTCGTTCCATGTCGAGGCCGGCCCGCACGCGCATCGGACCCTGCAGGCCATCAAGGCGCAAGGCAAGCAGGCCGGCATCGTGCTCAATCCCGGCACGCCGGAAAGCGCCATCGAGCCGCTCCTGAACGATGTCGACCTGATTCTGCTGATGACCGTCAATCCGGGCTTTGGCGGCCAGAGCTTCATCCATTCCGTGGTCGAGAAGATCGCGCGGGTGCGCGCCATGATCGGCGAGCGTCCGATCGCACTCGAGATCGATGGCGGCGCCACGCCGGAAACGGCACCATTGGCCGCGAAAGCCGGCGCCAACGTGCTCGTCGCCGGCTCGGCAGTGTTCAAGGGCGGGCCATCGGCCTATGCCGGCAATATCGCCGCGATCCGCCAGGCGGCGGAAGCCGCCCGCGGCGACTGGGTTTGAATTTGTAACTGCGCCGTCATTCCGGGCGCAGCGAAGCGAAGCTCCGGAGCCCATTGCAGTGCGCCTTGCTCTGCGATGGTGTCTGGATCGGCGTGGCTTCGCCGCTTGTCCGGAATCACGTCGCGCGCTGTCCTGAAAGGCCAACCATGATCCCGCGCTATTCCCGTCCCGAGATGGTCGCCATCTGGGAGCCGCAGACGAGGTTCCGGATCTGGTTCGAGATCGAGGCGCATGCCACCGACAAGCTGGCCGAGCTCGGCGTCGTGCCGAAGGAGGCCGCGGCGACGATCTGGGCCAAGGCCAGGGACGCGGTCTTCGATGTCGCCCGCATCGACGAGATCGAGCGCGTCACCAAGCATGACGTCATCGCCTTCCTGACGCACCTGGCCGAGATCGTTGGCCCCGAGGCGCGTTTCGTGCACCAGGGCATGACCTCGTCGGACATTCTCGACACGACGCTGTCGGTGCAGCTGGCCCGCGCCACCGATATCCTGATCGCCGATGTCGATGCGCTGCTGGCCGCGATCAAGCGCCGGGCGTTCGAGCACAAGTTCACGCCGACGATCGGCCGCTCGCACGGCATCCATGCCGAGCCGGTGACCTTCGGCCTCAAGCTGGCGCAGGCCTATGCCGAGTTCAGCCGCTGCCGGGACCGTCTGGTTGCGGCGCGCTCCGAGATCGCGACCTGCGCGATTTCCGGCGCGGTCGGCACCTTCGCCAATATCGACCCGCAGGTCGAAGCCCATGTCGCCGAGAAGATGGGCCTGGCCGTCGAGCCGGTCTCGACACAGGTGATCCCACGCGACCGTCACGCCATGTATTTTGCGACGCTTGGCGTCGTTGCCTCCTGCGTCGAGCGCTTGGCGACCGAGATCCGCCATCTCCAGCGCACCGAGGTTTATGAGGCGGAGGAGTTTTTCTCGCCGGGCCAGAAGGGCTCTTCGGCGATGCCGCACAAGCGCAATCCGGTGCTGACCGAGAACCTGACCGGTCTTTCGCGGCTCGTTCGCGGCATGGTGACGCCGGCGCTCGAGAATGTCGCGCTCTGGCACGAGCGGGACATCTCGCATTCCTCGGTCGAGCGCATGATCGGCCCCGATGCCACGGTGACGCTCGATTTCGCGCTCGCGCGGCTTACAGGCGTCGTCGACAAGCTGCTGGTCTATCCGCAGAACATGCGCAAGAATCTCGACCGGCTCGGCGGCCTGCATAATTCGCAGCGCGTCCTGCTCGCCTTGACGCAGGCCGGCGCCAGCCGCGAGGAGAGCTATTCGCTGGTTCAACGCAACGCGATGCGCACCTGGGAACATGGCGAGGATTTTCTCACCAATCTCAAGACCGACAAGGACGTGACGGCGAAGCTCTCGGCTGCCGAGCTCGAGGCGATGTTCGACGAGGGCTATCACTTCAAGCATGTCGATACGATCTTCGCGCGCGTCTTCGGGTAGCCTGAACCCATGCGGATTGCCGTCCTCGCCGATATCCATGGCAATCTCGCTGCGCTCGCAGGCGGAAGCCCGCATGCGCGCTACGGCATTACCGAGCGCTGCCGCGCGGGCTGGCGCTTTTCGTTTCACACCCTACGTTACGACCTGGTCCGCTGCGGCTGACCTTGCCCTGTCCCGGGGCCGACGCGACTAGGCTTATGCCCTGTCGCGTGGCCTCGCCCTGAAACCCGATTGATTGCAATGCGCTCGTCCGACGCCGACATCCTCATCATTCCTGGCTGGTCCGGCTCCGGCGCGGACCATTGGCAGAGCCGCTGGGAGGCCAAGCTCACCACCGCCCGGCGCATCGAGCAGGACGATTGGTACAAACCCGCCCGGGACGCCTGGGCAAACCGGATCGTCGCCGCCGTCCGCGCAGCCAAGCGGCCGGTGGTTCTGGTTGCCCATTCCGCCGGCGTCAGCGCGGTGGCGCATGCGGCAGAGCATCTGAAGCCCGGCGAAGTCGCGGGAGCTTTCCTGGTTGCGCCGGCCTCCGAGCGCGCGAAGCAGGCGATCCCCGGTATGGCGCACGACTTCATCGCGCATCGGCGCGAGAAACTGCCGTTCCCCGCCATCCTCATCTCCAGCACGACCGATCCCTACTGCACGCAGGATGAAGCAAGGGCGCTGGCCGAGGCCTGGGGCGCCGAGTTCGTCGATGCCGGCGATGGCGGCCATCTCAATTCAGAATCCGGGCATGGTCCCTGGCCGGACGGTCTGCTGCGCTTCGCAACCTTCCTCAAGACACTGTAGTACTGCCCGGCAAACGAAACCCGCCCCGGATCGCTCCGGGACGGGATGGTCGGATCAGGATCGATTAGCAGCCGAGATCAATTCTCGACGTAGGTTATCTTGCCGTCGGCGCCCTTCTTCCAGGTGTAGACGGTGTAGTCCGGACGGGTGATGTCGCCCTTCTTGTCGAAGGAGATGTCGCCGATCACGGTCTTCACGGCCTCCCCACCATGGAGCGCGGCGGCAATCTTCTTCGGGTCGGTCGAGTTCGCGCGCTTGGCGCCTTCGGCCATGATCTGCACGGCGGCGTAGCTGTACAGCGTATAGGCTTCCGGCTTGAACTTGCGCGCCTCGAACTTCTTGAGGACGGCAGCCGCCTCGGGTCGCTTCTGCGGGTCCGGCGGGAAGGTCATCAGCGTGCCTTCAACGCCGGGACCGCCGATCGTGGCGAACTCGTCGGTGGTGATGCCGTCGCCGGAGACCAGCACGGTCTTCAGGCCCTGGTCGCGCATCTGGCGTACGATCAGGCCGCCTTCGGTGTGCAGGCCACCCCAGTAGAGGTAGTCGGCACCGGCCGCCTTGATCTTGGAGACGAGGGCCGAGAAGTCCTTCTCGCCCGCATTCACGCCTTCATAGAGCACTTCCTTGACGCCGCCGGCATTGAGGCCCTTCTTGGTCTCGTCTGCGAGGCCCTGGCCATAGGTCGTCTTGTCGTGGACGACGGCGATCTTCTTGTCCTTGAAGTTCTTCAGAAGATAGGCGGCGGCGACGCTGCCCTGCTGGTCGTCGCGACCGCAGGTCCGGAAGGTGTTCCAGAGACCGCGCTCGGTAACCTTCGGGTTAGTGGCCGAGGGGCTGATCATCAGGATGCCGTTCTCGGCATAGACTTCGGATGCCGGCATCGTGACGCCGGAGTTGAAGTGACCGACCACCCACTTGACGCCGTCGCCGACGAACTTGTTGGCGACAGAGACGCCTTGCTTCGGATCGGAGACGTCGTCGCCGACCGAGACGGTGATCTTCTGGCCGAGCACGCCGCCGGCCGCATTGATATCCTCCACCGCCTGCTCGACGCCGTTCTTGAGCTGCGCGCCAAAGGCTGCGTTCGGGCCGGTGATCGGGCCGCCTACGCCGAGCTTGATCTGAGCATTGGCCACGCCGGAGAAGGCGAGGACCGCGCCGAGCGCGATACCGCCCAACAGCAGTTTCTTCATGAGATGAGACTCCCCTGTATTGTCACTATGAACGGGCCAAAGTTTCGGCCCGTCTCGGCGCGTGGTGCCACCGTGAAATGCAGTCTTGCGCTTTTTCGACGGTCTGTCACGCGGCAAGCTCGGTGTGGTTTTTCGCTCTTTCGGAGGGGGTTAGCCGCCTTCCCGGGGCTTCCAGCCGAAGGGTCCGGTGCGCTCATAGAGCCAGCGATATTGCGTCGTCATCTGCCGGGCGCGGTTGTAGCGCCAGCCGGCGAAGCCGAAGGCCATCAGCACGATCGTGTCGATGATATAATAGTGCAGGGTCAGCAGGGTGGCCTGGAACAGGGCAAAATGGATGAAGCGGACGAAGAGGCCCAGCACGAGAATATAGAGCACCAGCTGGAATGCCGGCCGCCAGGTCATCGCCACCGCCCGCCCGGTCATCCAGGCCGCCCAGCCGCCCATGATGACGGTGACCAGCAGGAACAACCAGATGGTCGGCTCCTCGTAGATTATGCCTTGCATCGTTGTGCTCCTAGGATCGTGAGCCTGATGTCGACCGCATGTCGCTCTGAAACGCGATACGTCATACGGCTCTAGTGCCGCCCGCCTTCGAGATAGGCGGCGCGCACCTGCGGGTTCGCCAGCAGTTCCTGGCCGGTGCCGCTCATGGTGATGACGCCGTTGACCATGACATAGCCGCGATGGGCGAGCTTCAGGGCGTGGAAGGCGTTCTGCTCGACCAGGAACACGGTCAGCCCCTGCGTCCGGTTGAGTTCGCGGATCGCCTCGAAGATCTGCTTGACGATCAGTGGCGCCAACCCGAGCGACGGCTCGTCGAGCAGCAGCAGCTTCGGCCGCGCCATGAGCGCGCGCGCGATCGCCACCATCTGCTGCTCGCCGCCCGAAAGTGTGCCGCCGCGCTGCTGCAGGCGCTCGCGAATGCGCGGAAAGAGCTCGCAGATCTTTTCGAGATCCTCTTCGAAATGGGCGAGGTCGCGCACTGCGGCGCCCATCTGCAGGTTCTCGAACACGGTCATGCGCGGGAAGATGCGGCGTCCTTCCGGCGATTGCGCGATGCCCAGCCGGGCGATCT
>NZ_JBFTRC010000273.1:0-5840 GCF_056399325.1 Allobosea sp. 01N443 | reverse complement strand
ACCCAGATGGGTGGTGCCAGTCGGGCCTTAAGGTCCTCGTCGGCACTTGTTCGTCGTTGCAAAACGGAAGTTGCAGGCGATAGACGATCCTGCTGATGTTTCTGTTGTATTATGCGCGGGAAGAGCGCCGAATGCATAAATGCAGAAATACAAAGAAGTCCTCGATAGGTTGGATTTAATCCAGCGTGAGGTCGCGGACCTTCAAACTACCACCCTCATGCTGCTTGCGTGGCAGCGACGTTTGGGACGATCCGGGCCTCCCAGCGAAGGGATATCAGGCCATGAGTCCGGCCCTCATCGCGCCTTTCGACATCGGGGATGACGATCCCGGTCTGACCAGGCTCCGCAATCCGTTTGTACATCGTCGGCGCCGTCGCGTGCGCTGGCGGGTGTCGCGGCGCGCAGCGCAGGCGCGGAAGACGCGCGGTAGGGGCGGTGGGCCGCTTTGCCCGGCCTGCCTTGTGGTGGTTATCTCCGCGTGTCGACGCTGCGTCAGGGACGCTCTGGTCTGGGTCTCGAGGCGCAGCGCACGGCAGTGACCGAGTTTCTCGATGGAGGGCGCTGGTAGCTCAAGCAGGAACTTGTTGAGGTCGAGAGTGGCAAGCAGCTGCTTTGGGCCTCATTCCGTCAGGCCGTGATCAAAAGATTTCGGCGACGCCGTGCGACCGAGCTGAAGGCTACGAAGCTTCAGGTATCGGGGAAACCGGATGAACATCCACAGGAATTCCCGACTGACGCGGTCACTTGCGATGGCGCACCCGACGTCTCGCCCTAGTTTGATGCGTTCGCATTCGCGCGCAGACTTGAACAAGGACCCCAAAATGCTCCGTTCGATCACAGTCGCCGGCTTTATCGGCCTTGGCCTTTTACTCGCAGGCTGCAACCCTGAGTCTCAGTCGCACCGCACGCTTGGCGGCGCCGCCATTGGCGCTGGCGGTGGTGCGCTCATCGGTGGGATCGCGGGCGGCGGTCGTGGTGCCGCCATCGGTGCCCTTGCAGGTGGCGTGACCGGCGCGGTGGTCGGTCGGGCGACGACCCCAAACAACTGCATCTTCCAGGACACGAGCGGTCGCCGTTTCTCAGGTCCCTGCCCGTAAGGCGCCTGAGCACACCTGCCGGGCCAATTGGCGAGCCCACCGGCAGCATCTGGTTTCATGCACAGCCGCTCCGATGGGGCGGCTGTTGCGCGTGGGTGCTGACAGGGCAACCCAGCCGGGAGCAGACCGTCGCGCACGCGACGGGGACGCAAGCTTGTACGGGGCCGGGAGACGCGCGGGCATCGGGCGCGGGTCAGGCACCGTCTTGACGGCTCCAGTAGGTCAGGCGCGTTGCCGGACGTCCCACGTGGGCGCGCTGCGCCGAAAGGTCAGCGCAGCTGGCGGCGGATGCGGTCCTTCTCGGCGGGGTCGGATTTAACCTTCACGCCAACCGCCTTCTCAAGTTTTTCAGCCCGCAGGTAGTGGAACGAGACGACGAGGATCAGCGCAAGCCAGACGAGCACTGCGAGGGACCAACAGATGACGAGGAACTCCACGGTCTTGCTCCGTGGGGCTCCTCGCGCCTTAACATCGTCCGCCATGCCGGGCTTGTTGCATTCAGCCATGCCCTTGCGCATCGCCGCCATGCGTGGCGCGGCTGGGCGATGCCTGCCCATAGCGCGCGCAGGCGCGGGAGAGACCGCCATGAGGCGACAGAACCTGCTCAACGCCCGTGATCGCCTCGGGGCATCGATCATCGATATCGTCGCCGCCGACGTTGCGAAGCACGGCCCGGAGGTGATCGAGCAGCTGCGGCTCTGGAACGTCGCCCCCTATGCCCGGCTGGTCAGCGACCTGGTGCATTTCAGGAAGCTAGCGACGGAGCAGAAAACGCAGACCCGGCGGAAACCGCGTGCGCTCCGGATGAGAGATGTCCTCAAGGCGATGGACGACCAGCCGATCGACATCAACAACCCGCTTCTTTCACCGAAGCATCGGGAGCGCTGGCTGAAGGGCATCGAAGCGTTGAGCCCTCGCTCGCCCTATGATTTCAGCCCCACTGAACTTGCCGCCTTATGGGGCGCTGATCTTGCTTCGTGGTTCGAGAGACATGCGCGGMGCATCCCGTCAGGGGAGGACGATCATCCTTGAGCTGAACGCGGCAACCGACCGCCCCCTGCTTCTCGCTGAACGCTTTTGCGCTCTGCTCCTTAAGGGCTTGGTGACGTATTCGAGCAGGCTTCAGTCGTGGCAATCAGATCTCGATCTCCACGCCGACCTCCACGACCTGCTTCGCGGGGATGTGGAAATGGGCAGCTGAGCGCTCGGCGTTACGCTGCATGAAGGAGAAGAGCGCCTCGCGCCACACGGCCATTCCCACAATATCCTCGCGCGGAATGATCGTCTCACGGCCAATATAGTACGACATTTGAATGAGATCGACGCCCGGCAGAAGTCCACGGTCGGCGCCGCAGCGTAGGCCGCCGGGAATATGTGGCGTCTCCATGAAACCGAAATGCAGGATCACGCGAGTGACGCCGGGCGCGAGTTTGATCGCCTCCATACGGTTTTCGTCGGGGACGCGCGGGATTTCCTCTAGCTTGCCGGTGACAAGAAGAATGCGCTCGTGCAGGGCATGATTGTGGCGAACGAAATGCGTGAGTGAGAGCGGAAGCCCGCGGGCGGCCGAGGCCAGAAAGGCGGCGGTGCCCGGCAGGCGCACAGGCGGGTTCGTGGCCAGCATGTCGAGAAACTCCCTCTCCGGCTCGCGTTGGCGGCCACGCGCTGCCTCCACCAAAGCGAGGCCGCGCCGCCAGGTCAGCATGATCACCACCAGCACGAGCGCCAGGACCAGCGGATACCAGCCACCTTCATGCAACTTCGGCAGGTTGGCGGAGAAGAAGGCAAGGTCGATCAGCAGGAAGAAGCCGTTGACCGCCACGACAAGGATTGGGTTGTAGCCCCATTTGAGGGCGATCAGCGCTGCGAGTCCGGTGGTGATGGCCATGAGCAACGAGACGGCGATGCCATAGGCGCCGGCCAGCGCATCGGACGAGCGGAACATGAAGACCGAGGTGAGCGTCGCCAGGCAGATCATCCAGTTGACGATCGGAATGTAGACCTGTCCCCTCTGGTCATGGGCCGTGTGCTTGATGTGGACGGCGGGGAAGAGGCCGAGCTGCACAGCCTGTCGAGTGAGCGAGAAGGCGCCTGTAATTACCGCCTGCGAGGCGATGACGGCGGCGGCGGTGGCGAAGAGGATCAATGGGTAGTGCGCCCAGTCCGGGGCGAGTTGGTAGAATGGGTTGGTGAGGGCTGCAGGTTGGGTGAGTAGCAGCCCGCCCTGGCCAAAATAATTGAGCATCAGCGCAGGCAGCACGATGGTGAACCAGGCGAGGCGGATGGGTTTGGGACCGAAATGGCCCATATCCGCATACATCGCCTCGCCACCGGTCACGGCCAGGAACGTGGCGCCCAGCACGGCGAAGCCGACGAGCGGGGCGGTGTGGGTAATGAAGTAGAGCGCATTCAATGGGTTGATCGCTGCGAGGATCCCCGGCGCCATCAGGATGCCCCGGATGCCGAGCAGAGCGAGCGCCAGGAACCAGAGCAGCATGATCGGCCCGAACAGCCGGCCGATGAAGCCGGTGCCCTTGCTCTGGACCAGGAAGACACCCATCAGGATCGCAGCGGTCAGCGGCACGACGGCCGGCGCCAGCATCGGTGCGTCGACCTTGAGGCCCTCAATCGCGCTGAGCACGGAGATGGCCGGCGTGATCGCGCCGTCGCCATAGAGCAAGGCGGCGCCGACGAGTCCGACGACGAGGACATAGGCGCGCCCTGTGCCGGGCCTGGCATGGCGCGCCTTGAGCAGGGCCAGCATCGCCATGATGCCGCCTTCGCCGCGATTGCCGGCGCGCAGGATCAAGATCGAGTACTTGATCGAGATGATCAGGATCAGCGCCCAGAGGATCATCGAGACACAGCCGATGACGGCTTCCGGCTGCAAGGCTCCTCCCGCAGCCGCGGCCCGGGCCGCTTCCTTGAGCGCATAGAGCGGGCTGGTGCCGATGTCGCCATAGACGACGCCCAGAGCGCCGAGGGTCAGGGCGCGGACGGAGCCGTTGTGATGGTGATGAGACGCAGAGCCGTTCTGCGACAGAACCTCACGAGCCATGCGCCGGCCTCCCCATTACATGGAAATAGCGCATGCAGCAGCGCTCCTAGCAAGACATGTTCCCCTTTGCCTGCACTGCCGCAACGACGGGGGTTACCGGCCGCCCGGGCTGGGAGGTCAGGCGTCAGGGATCGTGGGAACCGTCTCGCGCTAGCGCGCTGTCGTCAGGCAAGGCGCGATGACGATGGCGCCGAATTGCGCGCGGTCCGGCTCGGCAGCCTCACCCCGCGGGAGCGCGAGGTCTTCGCCCTTGTGGCGAGAGGCCGGATGAACAAGCAGATCGCCTACGAACTCGGAACCACCATTCGCACCATCAAGGCCCACCGCCACAAGGTGATGGAAAAAATGGCCGCCCGCTCCATTGCCGAGCTTGTCCTGTCCTCAGAGCAGCTTGGGCTCATCTCTTAGAAAAGGCGGGCGACCAGTTCGAGAGCACCAACACCCCCCTGCATTGTGTACGCAGTTTGAAAACGGCCGAGAAACGCGGCGCCTGGCAAAACGGCGCGTTTCCCGGAGGTGGACGACGGCTCTGTGGCAGTCTCGAGAAGAAGAGTTGGAGCGCCATGACAACCGACCTGGCACGGAGTGCAGGCGACCAGCACCCGGTGAAGGGCCTGATGCCGATCCCGCTGGGACTGGCGATGAAATCGGGTCTCAGGGATAGCGCAAGTACAATCGGGCCGCAGCGCGATGACCCCAGCTGAGATTATATGACGTATCGTCATGTAGTGCGCGCGTGCGGTCTCGTCTTATCGTGGCTGTATCGTCCTGATGTCACCGGTTAACCAATCTCAGTCGCCCCGAACGGGCAGGTGCAAATCCCCGTCGACGAGCCGATATACGTGTGCTTACATCACTTAGATTACAGATCTTGGTTTGACTAYGTGCTGAATATTACACGATTCGCTACGCCCATCGGCCATCTGAAAGGTTATTGGCATGGCGGCCTCAAAGGGAAACGGATGTTCTCACGAACCTCCAGCATCGCCCCCGGCAAACCAGCGGAATTACAAATGGCTTCGGCCCGAGGGAGACGATGACGATAGTTTTGGGCGAGGGATTATTTGGGGAGCTGCGATATCGTTCCTGCTCTGGGGAGGGATGGCGGGCCTGGTACACTATCTTTCGATGACGGCACCGCATGCGTGATTTATCGCGCATGAGCACTGAGCAAGAGCATCGATGGCCTGAACTGGAGTGACTTCCTCAACCGCGATGGAACGCCCGTCCCCACGCCGCCCCATGCCGGAGGTCTGGGCCCCACGGGCGCCCGTTGGGATTGGCATGCTCTGGGCAGTCGTTTTTTGGACTCATAGAGCGAAGTGATCAAAATATCGCAGTCCGTAACATTCGGCACTTCATTGGGAAGTGGCACGGATTATTCGGGTTCTCTGCCGTTACTTCATATGGAACAGATTGACTTGCGTATCCCTGACCTCGGAGGACACCATGCGACTAGGTCTTGTATCCACCGCCGTTCTTGCGACGTGCCTGGCAACGTCGGCCTTCTCCGCCGACCTTCCCAGCCGCCAGGCGCCGCCTCCCCCGATCGTCTACGCGCCCCTGTTCACCTGGGCTGGTCTTTATGTCGGTCTCAACGCCGGCGTGGGCTGGGCTGACTCGGGCGAGATCGCCGTCAACGGGCCGACTGCTGGCTCTTCCAGCGTTCTGAGCGGTGTCGGCGG
>NZ_JBFTRC010000272.1:0-5876 GCF_056399325.1 Allobosea sp. 01N443 | reverse complement strand
CCATCGCGGCGATCTCGACCATCATGATCGTGATCACCTCGCTGCTTCTGGCGGCCTCGCAACTGCTGGGCAAGGCGGAGAAATAAAGGCAATGGAGTCAATCCTTTGCCGGTAGACGTGGCATATGCCGGCCGACCTGGCGAGACCGTGACAAGCTGAGCGGCGCGCCCTATTCATGACAACCTGAGCTTGCGGCCGACCAAAGCAGCGCAACGCTGGCGGCCATGATCGGGATGGGGCATGCGGGACGCACCGGATTGGGTGAAGGGCGGCGTTCTGCGCCGCGGCCTGGCCTTCCTGATCGATCTTGTCGTCGTGATGATCGTCACCCAGGCACTGGCGGCCGTCCTGTTCCCGCTCTCGAACGGGGCGCTGATCGACGGCTCGAGCTTCATGACGGACTGCCGGCCCGCGCAAGGCCGCCCCGCGACGATCGAGATCCCGGCCGGCTTCCGGCCGACTTCAGAGAGCATCTGCACGAAATCGCTGTTGGGGCAGCCGACCGCCCGGCTCTACACGCTGTCGCGGCAGGAGGCCGGTTCAAGCGTCACGACCTCGCTCAGCTATGCGCTGAGCGCTGAGTACCAGATGACGCTGGCCTTCGACCTGTCGGTCCTGCAATGGCCGCTGCTGGCGCTGATGCGGTGGCTGCTGGAGATCCGCGGCGTGCCGAGCCTCGGACGCCATCTGTTGTCCCTGCGCGTCCTGCCGCGGTGGGACGAGCCGGTCGCTGCAGCAGAGATCCGCGCCGCGCTCGCCCGGCGCTACATCCTGTTCGCGCTGCCCGGCGTGGCGCCTCTGGCAATGGCGATCCTGCTGTTCGCGGCCCTTCGCTCAGGGGCGCCGCTTCCGAACGATCTGGCATCCATCCTGGGTTTCCTCGGCAACTTGCCGCTCGCCATGGCGGTGATCGCCGCCTTGTACGCGATCGCGCGAGGTCGCGACGCCTTCTACGACGAAGCCGCAGGAACCACCGTGCTCCGCCTCGTGAACGGGGCCAGGGAGGTCGCATCTGAGCAGCCTCCTGGTGCAGAAACTGGCATTTCGGGCGACGCTTCGCGGAAAGCCGCGCTGTCCGCCGGTCTCCGGCCCATCCCCTGGGCGACGCTGGCGCTGGCGGCTCTCCTCATCCTCGTCTTCATCGGCGAACTGGCCGAAACCTATGTCCGGTCCCAGAGCCTTGGCGTCACCGGCGTGACCATCGTGCTGTTCGGCGGCGTCTCCAGCGAACTCGCCATTCAGGCCGGGCAATGGTACCGGCTGGTCCTCGCCATGTTCCTGCACTGGAGCGCGGCGCATCTGATCGGCAATGTCGTCATTCTCGCGCTTGCCGGCTGGTTCCTCCAGCCGGTCCTCGGGAGGGGCTGGCTTCTCGCCATCTTCCTGCTTGGAGGGCTTGCGGGGGCTCTCGGTTCGATCCTGGTGAACCCGGCAATCCTGATTGGTGCAGGGGCTTCCGGCGCGATCATGGCCGTGATCGCTGCGGGCCTCGTGGTGAGCCTCCGGCTTGCCGACGATGCCCGCCGGCTCTGGCTGCAGGCATTCTGCGTCGCGATCCTGCTCGCAACCTTCCTCGCCGGCGGCAGGCTCGCGGCTGGAGAGCTCGACCATGCCAGCCATGGCGGCGGTGCTCTTACCGGGGCCATGCTCGGCGCCCTGATCCTGCGGTCCTGGGATGCCGGGACGCGGCGTCCGCGCTGGGCCCGCCCCGCGCTTGCAGTCGCACTCGGCCTGACAGCCTTGACATTCCTCTCGATTCCGCGGGCGGGCTTTGGTGACGTCGCCCTGGCGCGGTTGACCATCCCGCCGGAGCAAGTGCCAAAGACCGATGCCGAATGGTTCGCACGCTCCGCCGAGCTCGTTCGCCAGTATCCGCGCGATCCGCGCAGCCATCTCGCCCATGCCGTCGCGGTCGGCAACGACAAGGCTGCGCGCGAGAGGGCCTTGACGCTGGTCAGCAGGACCCAGGCGGCCCTGTCCCCGGCCAGTCTTCCCGAGGTCGAGCAGAACGCCTTCCTTGTCGTGGGCGAAGCGCGGCGCAAGGCGCGAGACTGGGAAGCCGCGCGCGACCTCTTCACACGCGCGAGCGCCACAACGGCGCCGCCTATGCCCGCGATCTATGGCTGGCGCGCACAGACTGAACTCGCGCTCGGCTTGCTTGACGCGGCGCTTGAAGACGCAGAAGTCCAGGTTCGCCTGCAACCATCCAGCACCCAGGCGCTGGTCGATCTGGCTGGTATCTTCGACGCCATGGGCCGGCAGCGCGACGCGATCACTAGGCTCGATCAGGCGCTCGCCATGGAGCCGGACAATGCCGGCATACTGCGCTATCGCGGCTGGCTTGCCTTCTTCGACGGCCGGCCCAAGAAGGCCATTCAGGACCTGGAACGGGCTCTCACGCTGAAGCCCGAAGACGCCTATGCCGCCCTGTGGCTGCACATCGTCTCCGCACGTTCGGGGCGAGGGGGGCGGCTCGCCTCGGCGGCCAAGGGGGTCGACATGACTGTCTGGCCAGCCCCGATCATCCAGTTCTATCGCGGCGAGATCGACCGCAACGTCTTGCGCGCGGCAACGCAGAGCCGAGACCCGATCACGCATGGCGAACAGACCTGCGAGGCGAATTTCTATCTCGGCGAATGGCACCTTCTGGAGAATGCCAAGGCCGAGGCCGACCCGTTCATCTTTTATGCGGCCACGAGTTGCCCGAAGACCTTCGTGGAATGGGCGGCCGCCCGCACCGAGCGCCGCCTGATCGAGCGGTGAGGGGCGCGGGACGCCCCGACCTCGTCAGACCGAGATCCACTTCTCATCCGACACTGCTGCGCGCCCTTCATCCCTGAGCTTGAGCAGATGCGCCGCCACATTGCGCTCCGCGGCGCGCCGCAGCCATGGATCGGTTTGCGAATAGAGCAGATCGACGAGATCCCAGGTTCCCTGCGGCCCTGCCTTCAACGCATCGGCAATGGCGTTCTCGCGCCTGAGGCGATGCTCCAGCAGCTCGGCGACATAGGGCTGCGGATTGGGCAGCGGCGGCCCATGCCCGGGCAGATACAGGCTGTCGTCGCGCGCCAGCATCAGCCGTAGGCTTGCAACGTAATCGGCCATGTCACCGCCCGGCGGCGCGACGATGCTGCTCGACCAGGACATGACGTGGTCGGCGCTGAACAGGATCCCGTCCCGGAAGGCAAAGCAGAGATGGTCGGAGGCGTGTCCGGGCGTGTGGATCGCCGTCATCCCCAATGCGGTGTCGCCGTCCTTCAGCAGGATATCGGGGATAAAGGCGTCATCGGCGCTGAGATGGTAGGCGTATGTCTTCGCGCCGGTGCGGGCCTTCAGGCCGGCGGTCGCGCCGAGATGGTCGGAATGGGTGTGACTCAGCACGATCGCAGAAACCGCACCGCCCGTGGCGCGCAGGATGTCGTCGAGATGCCCGGCATCGTCGGGGCCGGGATCGAGAACCACGAAGCCGTCGCCATCCTCGATCAGATAGGTATTGGTGCCACGATAGGTCATCAGGCTCGGATTATTGGCGACGATACGGGAGATGCCGGGGACAACCTCCATCGGCCGGCCGCGCGGCGGCTCCGGTTCAGTCAGAAAGGCCAAAATCCTATCCTTCGCTGGGGCGATGCAGACCGAGCCCCGTCCTGCTCGCTCTTACGCGATGTCGAAGGCAGGAGAAATTGCGCGCAAGGTATAGCGGGGTTCTGCCTCTCGGTGATCGCCTCGGATGCCATGCTCCTCGTCGGGAGCGCGGATGACCGCAGCTTCCAGCATGCGGCATTCGCCCATGGCGATCCGGTGATCGGACGAACCGGCTCGCCACCAGGCAGTCAAACCAGCGCGCTCAGGCATTCTCCAGCATCGTCTCGGTGTGGAGCGCGCATTTCCAGGATTGGCCGTCCCTGACCCATGTCGTGCTATCCGCGCATTTCATGTCCATGGGTTTGCCCTTCATGTCGCCCTTCTGATGCACCTTGTAGGCGATGACGGCGACTTCGTCGGTCGGCATGATCACATCGACATCGCTGAGCTTGAAGCTCCGCAGCGTCCACCGGCCTTCTTCCGTCATGGCTTCATACTTGGCGGGGTCGATCTTCATCGCCCCCATCGGGCCGGTGATCAGACATTCCTCGGCAATCATCGATTTCGCGAGCTTTGCATCCTTGTCGACCATGGACTGCCAGAAGCGCGTCTCGAGATCGATGATGGTTTGCTTGTCTCCGGACATGGCTGTTCTCCTTCTAGGAAGAGAACGAGCATCGGTGGAGCAGGTTCCGGGAAAGGGGGCGCCGCCCTTTGCCCGCCCGCCGAGGGATCGTCATGGCTCAGGCGCTGCGGGTAGATCGCCTGCGGATGAGTGTCCAGGCGAGCAGAAGTCCCACACTGAAGGTGATCGCAGCATAGATCGCCGGTGCGGGATTGCTGAGCGTGCTCTTCGAACCTGCCCAGGCGACGATGAAGGCAAAGGGTATGACGCCGACGCAGTAGCCGAACAGGAAACGTCGAAACCGCATCCGGGTCATTCCGGCAATGGTGCAGCTGAGCTCGGGCAGGATCGGTAGCGCCTGACACGCAAACAGCGTGAGCAGATCGTTCTTCGCAAAGGCTCGCTCGATCTCCGCGAGCTTTTCGCCATCCTTGAAAAGCCTGGCGAGGACGGGTCTGCCAAAGCGGCGCCCCATCCCATATCCGCCGAGCCCCAGCAGCATCAGCCCGGTGGTGGCGGAGGCTCCGCCCAGGAGCGGGCCCATCGCATATCCCGCGATCAGGATCGTCGTCATCGTGGGCACTGCAATCAAGAGGTCGATCGCCAGCAGGAGGACGACACCCGCCCCCAGATAGAGCGGATTGATCTCCTTCGCGGCCTCGATGAAGGCCAGCGCACTGCGCTCGGAGACCAGACCTGTCGATTTGACGATGAGCGCGGTTGAAGCGAACGCGAGCGCAAGGACAAGCGCGACTTTCAGAAGGCCCTTCATGAGCCGCGCATCATCCTGCGACTGAGCCCGGGCGCCAGCCTGGATATCAGCGGCAAGAGCCTCGCCTTTCCGACATGGATTTCCGGCCGCGCACACCTGACGCCCGCCAGGATCGCCTCCGCGGCATCGCGAGCCGATATCTTTCCGCTGCCGCGCCCCGCCGTCATCGGGGTCTCGACCAGGGGAAGGATCGCCTCGATCACCGCCACCCCGTCCGTTTCGAGCTGGTAGCGCAGGCTCTGGGAAAAGCTGTGCAGCGCCGCCTTGGTCGCGCAATAGAGCGCCGTCCGCTGCTTCGGGAGGAGAGCCAGTCCCGAGGAGATATTGACGATCGCGGTCCCGATGCCCTGCCGTCTCAGACCCGGCAGAAATGCGTGGGTCAGCAATGCCGGGGCCAGCAGATTGACCGCAATTTCGGCGTCCATCTGCAGGGGATCGAAATCGGGATCGGTCAAGGCGACGGGATATTGGAGCGCCGCATTGTTGATGAGCACGCTCAGATCGGCATGGCGCGCCGCGATGTCGGCTGCCACCGCCCTGACCGCCGCAGGATCGGCCAAGTCGATGTCGATCGCCTCCAGTCCGTTGCGCGGCTCGAGCCGGTTTGCGCTTCGTGCCAGCACAATGACGGAGTGCCCGGCGGACAGGAGCTTTTCCAGCATCTCGGCTCCGATGCCCGAGGTGCCGCCCGTCAGAACGACTTTCGAGGATCGAGAAAGCGGGGTACGCATTCCGATGTCTTTTCTGGGGTCGTTGAGAAAGCCGAGTTTTGGCGGGGATGTTGAGCAAGCGCCCGACGACATCGGCCACTGCCGTTTGCGGCGTGTCAGGCTGGGTATGGTCTGGCGTGGGCGCCGGCACGGAACTCGGCGAAAGGTTCGGGCGAGAGCCCGG
>NZ_JBFTRC010000271.1:0-5879 GCF_056399325.1 Allobosea sp. 01N443 | reverse complement strand
GCGCTCACCGAACTCGACGGCATAGTCGACCTGGTGCAGGTTGCAGATCACGGCGATGCCTTCTTCCTTGCAGATCGCCTTGAGGTATCCGAGCACGACGCGCGACGTTTTCGGATCGAGGCTCGCCACCGGTTCGTCGCACAGGATCACGGACGGCTGCTGGGCCAGCGCCCGGGCGATGCCGACCCGCTGCTGCTCGCCGCCGGAGAGCTGGTCGCCGCGCGCATTGGCCTTGTGCGCCAGCTCGACCCGCGTCAGGCATTCCATCGCGATATCGACATCGCGCCTGGGAAAGAGCTGCAGCATCGACAGGAAGGAGGACAGCCCGGCCATGCGGCCGACGAGCACGTTCTTCAGCACCGAGAGGCGCTTCACCAGATTGTGGTGCTGGAAGATCATGGCGACGGGCCGCTCGCCGCGCACGCTGCGCTTGGCATCGAAGACGGTGCCGTCGATCAGCGTCCGCCCCGCATCGGGCTGGGCGAGCCCGTTGATGCAGCGCAGCAGGGTCGACTTGCCGGCGCCGCTGGGGCCGAGCACGACCAGGAACTCGCCCGCTCTCACGGTCAGGTCGATGCCCTGCAGCACCGGCCGACCGACATAGGACTTCTTCAGTCCTTCGATCTTGATCATCTCGGATCCTCCGCGGAACCGCGCCAGGCGCGGCTACTTCATCTTGGCCAGATCGAGATTCAGCACCTTCGCTGTGTCCCGGATGATGTCGTAGGCCTGGTCATTGGTCTCGACGAAGCGGTTGAGCTTGCCCTGATCGGCCCAGGTGATGTCCCTGATGTTCAGGAAGGCGGTCCTGATCTGCTTCTTCAGGTCGTCGGGCAGGTTCTTGCGCCAGCAGGTCGGCGATTCCGGGATCGGGTCGGAGCGCCAGACGACCTGGATGTCGGCGGGGTCGATCAGCTTCTTCTGGACCGCGGCGTCGAAGATGCGGTCGGCGATCGTCGCGGCATCGACGCGCTTGTTGGCGACGGCGAGCGCATTGGCATCGTGCGAGCCGGTGAAGAGCACGCGGCCGAAATCCTTCTCTGGATCGAAGCCGAGCTTCATCAGCCCGGCCTTCGGGAAGAGGTGGCCGGAGGTGGAGGAGGGATCGACGAAGGCGAAGGTGCGGCCCTTCAGGTCCTTCACCTCCTTGATGCCGCTGTCCTTCCGCGTGATGATCTGGGCGTGATAATAGGTGCGGCCGGACTTGGCGGTTTCGGCGGTCGCGAAGGCCTCGATCGGCGCAACCGTGGTGCCGAGCACATAGGAGAACGGGCCGAGATAGGCGACCTCGACATGGCCCGAGCGCATGGCTTCGATGACGCCATTATAGTCCGAGGCGACGAAGCCCTGGACCTTGATGCCAAGGTTCTTCTCCAGGGCGTCCAGCAATTGCTGGCTCGATTCCAGCATGGCACGGGAATCCTCCGACGGGATCAGCCCGACCCTGATCAGCTTCGTCTGGGCCCGAACCAGATGCGGCATGGCCAGAACGGCCCCCGCTGCGGCAAGCGAACCCGTCAACACCTTCCGACGCGAAATGTTCATGTCATCCTCCCGAGATGATCCGGTGGTCCTTTGACCTTGCCGGTGAACCGATTACGGGCGCCGTAGCCCTGATGTGAGTGATGTTAGGCAGCTTTGGCGGCCTGTCTCCCGATGAAATTGCGACCCCGCTCACCCTCCAGCGCCTTTGCGACCAGACGGTCCCATTCGACCGGTGACACGCCATAGGCGGCCGGGTCGGTCTTGACGCCGAGCCCTTGCAGGAACAGGCCAAGCCGTTCGGCGCCGGCATCGAGATCGCTGCCGAACACCCGCCGCAGCGCGGCATCGCATTGTGGCTGCGTGCCCATGGCCCAGCGCATCACGATCGGCAGCGAGAAGGAGCAGGCGATGCCGTGGATCGTGCCGCTTTTCAGCGTGATGTCGTAGGAGATGTTATGGGCCAGCGCCGTCTTGGTGTTCGAGAAGGCGAGGCCCGCCAGCAGGCTGGCGCGCATCTGGCGCTCCCTGAGGCCGATATCGTCGAGCCGCTCCATCAGCCGCGGCAGCGTGTCGATGATCTCGCGCGCGGCCTCCACGGCGTAATTGGCCGAGACCGGGTTGCCGTTGACGTTCCAGATGCTCTCCAGCGCATGCGAGAGCGCGTCGAGCCCGGTCGCAAGCGTCAGGCCGCGCGGCGCGCCCAGCGTCAGGGCCGRGTCGAGCACTGCAGCCTCGGGATAGAGCCGGGGATGGGCGAGCGAGTATTTGCTGCCATTTGCGGCATCCCAGACGGTGGCCCAGGAGGTGACTTCGCTGCCGGTTCCCGCCGTCGTGGGAACGGCGATGATCGGGATGATGTCCGAGGCGTCGAGCGGGACCTTGTCGACGAGATGGCGGCGCACCGTCTCGAAATTGCCGCCGCTTGCCGCGAGCACCTTGGCCGCATCGATCATCGAGCCGCCGCCGAGCGCGACGATGACCTCGGCCCGCTCTGCAGAGGCGCCGAACAGGCGGCAGGATTCGACGAGGTCAGCACAATCGGGATTGGTCTCGATATTGGCGATCGTCACCACCGGCGCCCCGGCAGCCTGTGCCAGGCGCTCAGCCAGGTCGCGGAAGATTGGYTGGTCATAGGTGACGAGCGCCCAGCGCCGCTTGCCGATCAGGCCGGCGACCTCGTTGAAGAGGCCGGCGCCAAACCGAATCCTGACGGGATTCCAATAGGCCCAATGCATGCGTTCCACCCTCGTTCCGTCTCGTCTGCCGCGCTTTCCCGGCGCTGTTGGAGTGGATGCTCACAAAGGGCGACCCAATAAACAAATTGATTTTTCAGACGTGATAGATAGAAATTTGCTATGCGTTATACGCGCCTTCGCTCGTTCCATGCCGTTGCGACGGCAGGCGGCTTCAATGCCGCTGCCGCGGAGTTCAACATCAGCCAGCCGACGCTGACCGCACAGGTAGGCGCGCTCGAGGACGAGTACGGGGTCGAGCTCTTCGTCCGGAAGGGGCGACGCCGGGAACTGAGCGACGCGGGGCGACAATTGCTGGCGATTACCACCCGCCTGTTCTCCGAGGAGGACGAGGCGATCGCCTTTCTCGAGCAGTCGCGCGAACTCAGGACCGGCCGGTTGTCGATCAGCGCGGTTGGCCCCTATCACGTCACCGAGATGCTCGCGGCCTTCAACCGCGCCTATCCCGGGATCGAACTCGCCGTGAAGATCGGCAATTCGACCGAAGTTTTGGACGATCTCTTCGAGTATCGCTGCGACGTTGCCGTGCTCGCCTATCTCGACGAGGATGATCGGCTGCTCACCATTCCCTATCGCCGGCATCCGGTTGCGGTGTTCGTGCGCGAGGACCACCGGCTCGCCGGACAGGCGAGCATCGAGATTGCGGCGCTCGACGGCGAGGCGATGATCGTGCGTGAGCGCGGCTCGACGACGCGGCGGGCCTTTGAGGAGGCGCTGGCCGCGACCAGGACGAGGCCGCGCACAGTCATGGAGATCGGCAGCCGCGAGGCGATCCGCGAGGCGGTGATCCGCGGGCTCGGCATCAGCTATGTCTCGGTCGCCGAATTCGTGCCTGACCCGGCGCTCCGCCTGATCCCGATCGCGGATGCGGAGATCTACACCTACGCGCATGTCGTCATCTTGCGGAAGCGCGAGGCCAGCCGGATCGTGCGGGCCTTCCTCAACGCCGTCCGCCAGACCAAGGATATGTGATCGCTCGAACCGCTGGTGTTGGGGTGCGTTCGGGGCCGGCCCGAGCGAGAGCGCTGCGGCTACGCGGCGCGGGCCGGAGCGTGCCGGGCCGCGGTGATCAGGGCGTGCGTCATCTGCCGCAGGATCGCTGTCGCGTCGCAGGTGGACAGGATCTGCGAGCTGACGAAGGCCCCATTGATGAGCACCGAGAGCTGGGTCGCGAGCACCTCGGGATGCTTGACCCGCAGCCGCTCGGCGATGTCCTGCAGGCGCCGATGCAATTGCTGCTTATGCGTGCGGGCCACGAGCCGGGCAGGGTGATCCTCGTCCGGGAACTCCGCGGCGACATTGATCTGGGGGCAGCCGCGATAATGGGGCCGGCCGACACGCTCGCCGATCCAGGCTATATGGGCGTCGAGCTCGGCTTCGCCGTCGTCCGAGTGGCGCGCTGCCACGCCATCCCAGCATGCCCAGAAATCCTCGTCTTCCCGCTGCAGATACGCGGCGATGAGGTCATCCTTCGTGCGAAAGTGACGGTACAGGCTCGTCTTCGCGACGCCGGCCGCCTCGATGATCACATCGACGCCGACAGCGCGGACGCCACGCCGGTAGAACAGGTCGGATGCGGTCGCGAGCAGCCGCTCGCGCATGTCGACCTGGCCAGGTTCCTCAGCCAGCCGTTGGTTGGTCGGCTCCGTCCGCATGCACTGCTCTCCCTTGACGAGGCGACGATAGCAGATCTCCAGTTGACACGCTACAGACCTGTCTGTACCCAAAAGAAACAGACAGGTCTGTAGCGGGAGAGCGTCATGAGCGATCAGTTTGAAGGGGCAGGGATCAGCAAGCCTGCCATCGCAGTCTACGGGGCCGCCGGACATACGGGCCGCTTCGTGATCAGGGAGCTGCTGCGGCGCGGCTTCCCGGCCATCGCGATCGGGCGCGATGGCGAAAAGTTGGCGGAGGCGGGTTTCCCGGCCGGCGTCAGGCAAGAAGTTGCAGCGCTTGCGGATTCTGCAGCGCTCGCCCGCGTCCTCTCCGGAGCGGCGGCGCTGATCAACTGCGCCGGGCCGTTCCTCGACACGGCCGAATTCCTGGTCCCGGCCGCCTTGCAGGCGCGCATCCCCTATCTCGACGTGACGGCTGAGCAGCCCAGCGCCCGGGCGACCTTCGAACGCTATTCCTCCGCTGCRGAAGAGGCCGGTGTCGCCGTCATCCCGGCCATGGGCTTCTATGGCGGCCTGAGCGACCTCCTCGTCACAGCCGCAATGGGCGACTGGACCGGTGCGGACGAGGCCCGCGTCGCGATCGCCCTGGACAGCTGGCATCCGACCGAGGGCACGCGGGTGACGGGGCAGCGCAACACGGCAAGGCGCGTGACGATTGCGGAGGGGAGGCTGCAGCACCTGCCCGATCCGGCTCCGAACGCCGTATGGCCCTTCGCCGAACCTTTTGGCGCGCAGGAGATGGTCGAGCTGCCTTTCACCGAGGCGATCCTGATCGACAGCCATCTCCAGCTGTCGGACCTTCACAGCTACCTGAACACGGCGCCGCTGCGCGATCTGCGCGACGGTTCCACCCCGGCGCCGGTCGCAGCCGACGCGTCCGGGCGCTCGGCGCAAAAATTCCTCGTCGAGGTCGAGATCCGACGGGGGGATGCCGTACGGCGGGCGGCCGCGCGCGGGCACGATATCTATGCCATCACCGCACCGCTCGTGGTCGAGGCCGTCGAGCGGCTCCTGAAAGGCGCGAAGGCACGCGGCGGCGTCTTCGCTCCGGGCGCAGTTTTCGATGCCCGGGACTTCCTGGCGGCGCTCGCCCCCGATCTCGCGCTCTGATCACTGACGGGGTGGCAGGCGGCGGCGTTCATGCTGTGCTGCCGCCCCGGTCTCTGTCGGTGCGCTGCGCGATGGAGTTCGATCTCGGCGAGCGTGGAGCTCATGTGCCGGCAGGCGTGGCGCCCGGAACGCGGGCCAGGAGACCATGTGCCGCCAACGCTTCGCGAATTCCGAGATGCACCTTGTACGCGACCTCTCCGTCTTCCGGGGCAAGGAGTTTCAGCCGCTGGTCGACTTCGTCGCGCAGATTCGCGATCTCGAGCGCGATTCCGCCGGCCGCGAGCCTTTGGCGGATGCTGGCCAACGCCGCAGCCGCGGTGCCATCGATGCTGGTGATCGGTGAAAAATCCAGGAC
>NZ_JBFTRC010000270.1:0-9169 GCF_056399325.1 Allobosea sp. 01N443 | reverse complement strand
TGATCGTGGAACGCCGCTATTAGCCCGATTCACACATTCGCTTGTCAAATGGTCGCGCTGTCAGGCCCCCCATTGGCCATAGGCGCGGATGATATTGCGCCCCTTGGCGACACCGATCTGCGCGTCGAATGGCTTGAACCGCAGCTCGTCAGTKGTCTCCGGATTGGGGACACCAATCGCCCGACGCAAAGCCGCGAAATGGCGCTGGCCGTCCAACTCGCCACGGCCCTCCAAGGCCATCTCGATGTTGAGCGTACGGCCTTCGTATTCGCCGCCGATGGCCTGGCACTGGAGCTTCAGCAGCATGGCGCTGCCCGCCTCGTCAGCCTCGTATGCGGCGTCGACGATTTCGATCGGCTGGCGACCGATGGGGAGAAGTGTCTGGAGGTCGTTAATCATGGCGGCGGGATGGATGGTCATTCTGTTGCTCCTGCACTCAAATCGCTGTACATCAATCAAATTGATTGAGCCGCGTCATATCGTCAAGCAAAATGTTGGAGGGCAATCAAAATGATTATATCGCCTGCCCAGTGTCGCGCCGCTCGCGGCCTGTTGGGGTGGTCTCAATCTGACTTGGCCGAGGCCGCGTCCGTTTCCCGATCGACGGTGGCGCAGTTCGAGGCCTCGAATAAGACGCCGATACCGAACAACCTCACGGCCATCCAATCCGCCCTGACCGCATCAGGCGTCGAATTCATCAACGACGAGGAACGGGAAGGCGTCGTGAAGCTCAAGACTGTGGACAAGTAGTCAACTCTCGACCACTCCCTTATTTTTTGTTTCGTCGCGCCGCTTGCCGAATGCGTGCAGGTTTGTAGCGTTTCGCGCAGGCATTCGGCCTTATGAGCGGGCGCAAGATGAAAACTGCATTGATATTGATGGCCCAGTACGACGGGCGCGCGATCGTTCCCCTTTGGGAGATCTGCAGAGATTACTTCACTCACCTGACGCCAGACGGGTTCGTGCAAAAGGCTGAGGCGGGTGAGATCCAGATTCCGATCGTACGGATGGACGACAGTCGCAGGACGCCACGGGGCGTGCACCTGGCAGATCTTGCTACCTACATTGAGCGCCAGGCGAAAAGGGCGAGGCAGAAGTGCCGTAAGCTCACGGGCGTGGCCTATGGCGCTCGCAACGTGCAGGCCACGTCATGACGGAAGCGCGTGGACCGCTCGGGAGGATATTCAGCCTCCAAGAGGCTGCGGATTATCTAAAGGTGTCCAAGCAGGCTGTGGCACGGGCGGCAAATAGGAGTGGCGCCGGCTCCCGGTTCGGGCGCGATCTACGGTTCAGCGATAACGACGTGAGGGCGCTGTGGAAGGCCATGCGTACTCGCCCCACGGGCAGCCTTGGTCGGCAACCTGTATCCATGCCCTTCTCCGAGGAAAAGGCTTGGGCGAGCCTCCGCAAGATGGCCGAGGCGAAGCGAAATGCGGTTCTGGCAGAGCGGGAACGCAGGAAGGAGGCGGGTAGGCTAGAGCGAGAGCGGGCGCGAACCGAACAGGCGGCCCGTCCACTCACCAACGGCCGCCGGAAGCCCAAGCCATGACCGTGCGGGAGCCATCGCCCGAAGAGGCAGCGATCAGCCGCTTCAGTAACGCGATGCTGCGGATTCGATACGTCGTGTTGAACGACGACGGCGAGTTGACCGGGTGTTGGTCTCTCAGGATGGAGGATGTCGGCTGGAACGTGCCTGCTGTCGGAGATCGCTACTTCAGAACGCACGACGTTGGCGATTATGATTCTTACATGGTCGCACACCGAATGTTGGTCGAAGAGGGGCTAGGACCCACCTATTGGCTGATCGTGCTGAAGGATGAGGAGGCGTCGCCGTTTCTGGCTGGCATCGCTGACCACATGATGCTCGTCACAGATCTCGAGCGGGCCCAAGCAGACGGTGACCCGCAAGACGAAATTACCGCCAGGTTGCAGCAGCTTTGCGGCGCGCCCTCCGGTCGGATGCGTATCAAGCCCAGGTCGCGAGATCCCGAGCCGGATCGGGAATAACCCAAGCCGCGGAACTGGCCCGCGCTAGCCCCGACGCCGGCCCGCCGCTCGGGGTCTACCATCGATGCTCAGGAGTGTAAGCAAGCTTCGCAACCGCTTTGGTGGCGTCGCCTCTCGTTCCATAAGTTCCAACTCGCGCACCTTTGTCATCGACGTCCTCGATGCGGTATAAATCCAATCGCTTGTCTTTGTTGATCGAGAGCCGAAAAGCCCGTCCATTCTTTCGAGTATAGAGATCTTTGGCGCCGCCAATCGGTGTCCACGCGCAGTCCGCGCCAGATAAGAAGCGCAGCTCGAGCGCTTCGCGCTCCTCTTTCGCAAATCGACGATTAGCTTCAGCGCGAGCAACGCGGCGCCTCTCACTCTCGTCTTCGACATATTGCTGCAGAGAGCCAACAATTGCAGGTAGTTCTGTGCCCGCGGCTAATTCCTTGGCATATATCTCAAGGCAGCCATCCTTAAGATCTTCATCTGGATAGGAGCTGTAACTCTCCTCATGAATCGCCCGAAGTCGTTGAACAACATCGGTTGTCGTTAATTGCGGCCCGGGAAGGCGATTCAGGAAGCTGCGCAGATCCTCGGTTGGGATCCAGCACAAAGAGGACGCGCGCAGGATACTCTCGCGCTCACCCGCCCATTTTTGCCAAGCAGACGCTTGCCTTTCGACTGCTCTGACAATGCTGGCGGCGAGGCTGTCGATCGAATACGGGTCGCGGAGGTGCCGCAGGGAGGGGCTGCGGAGATATTCGGCGATAAGTTTGCTGATCTTTGTTCGAGGCTCAGGGTCGGGCATCGGATTTGCTCCGGCGGGCGATGGGTATGCGGCCTCCGGCCGGGCTCCGTTGGGCCACCCTCTGCCCGGGGCCGTGGCCTACAGGCTAGAAGTAGTTTACGCGCGAATCTTCTGAGCGTCAGCGCGGCAAATTCCTTGTGGCGGTGTGGAGACCCACGGGGTCTAAGCAACCGGCTCGCGAGCGCCCGGAACGATTTGAAGTCTCGGCGACGCCCTGTGGATGCCGAATTCCGCCCAATTCGCGAACCACAAAACGGAACCCGCCGGACCTTGGACAGGTCGGGCGCCGCTGGCGCGCTGGATCAAGTGGAGCGCCAGCGGCGTCATATTCACCGCTGCGCCACGTGTGCCGTTTGAGCCACGGCAGCCGTCTGTTCGCTCCCGAACGATACGTTTCCCCTTGTTGCTCCCCCGCATTCGCGCAAGCCTGACTCGTCGCGTGAAGGAGTTGCTCATGGAAGCGCAGTCGAGATCGTCCGACGAGACAATGACCCGATGCCACGGGGTGCTGATCCGGGCGGCGATCGTCGTTGTAATCGCTGCGGCAACCGTGCTGCCACTCATCAGGTGAGCGTCGGCGCTCTTCTCTAGCCATCGGACATTGGCATGTGCGGCCCGTCCTTTGGAGAGCTGGGCCAATGTTTGCACCGTGCCGTACGGCGCCTTGGGCTCTTGGCACTTTGCCTAGACCGATCCGCGCCCTGCGCCTGCGGCGGATCAAGGCAAGTCGCTAATAGTCCTTAAAAGCAAGAGCAGCGAGGTAGAGACCAGCGAACGTCGTCCCTCCTATCGCAGTCGCAGCAATCAAGCTCCCGCTGACCAACAAAGCGGCTAAGCCCACCGCAGCGCAAAAGCCTGCTGAAACGATAGTGCTCACTGGCGCGGACCTCACATGGCACGGACGCGATGATACGCTAGCACGCGGGACCGAGGTGTGCACTGCAACACACAACTTTGCGGAGTGGTTTCAGGCTTTTCGCGACGTCCCTTTCCCAATCGTCAGCGGGCATTCTTCCGGCCGGGCACAAAAAAGCTACATTCCTCCACCGTACTGCCACGACTTCGCCACGAGTGTTGCAAGGGGTTAGTATGGCGAACCTGCTCTGTCGCGCCGGCTTTGCCGGCCTGTTGATGGCTGGCTGCTCGGCCCAATCGGCGCCGACGGTCGAGTCGATGACGAAGCCGACGTTCGAAGCGTTTGCCCGGCTGGGGAGTTGGCGGCCCTGGCAATCCGCTCAACCGGAGAAGCCGCAACCGGTTCCCATCGTACTCTCTGATGCCCCGTCGGAGCCGAGCAAGCCGATTTCAATCACGCCCGCGCAGGAGCACGTTAAGAGCGCAGTGGCAGCACCCAGGCCCGCATCCGTCGTAGCAAGCGCACCGAAACCAGCTGCCACGCCGGTACCTCGTGTAGTGCCAGCCACAATGTCGGAAGCGCCATTTAAAAGCGGGCCGGTATTAGTCTCGTGCCACACGCAAAACGAGCCTGGTCAGCGCGTGCGCATGGAATGTATCCCTGTCGACTGACAAGCGCAGCTGGCGGCCATATGCACTTTAGCTACGGCCGTAGAACTCTCGGATGACACTGATCATCCTGCCGTTGGCGGCGTCGCCGTCCCAAAGCCGGATGCTGGAGAGGCCCGCTCGATCGCCGCCAGGAATTTTGCCATCCCGCGAAGGCAAAAGGCCGGAGCGACCTCGCTCCGGCCCTTCGGGATCCGGKAGACCGAAYCCCGTCATAACATCCGCGCTGGATCAGGCTACGGCCTKCTTCAGCGTGTCGATCAGGTCGGTCTTCTCCCAGGAGAAGCTGCCGTCGCGRCCGGMCTTCCGGCCRAAATGGCCRTAGGAGGCAGACTTCGCRTAGATCGGCTTGTTGAGGTTGAGATGGGTSCGGATGCCGCGCGGGCTGAGATCCATCACCTCGCCCAGAGCCTTTTCGAGCTTGGCYTCSTCGACCTTGCCRGTGCCRTGCAGRTCGACRTAGATCGAGAGCGGCTTGGCAACGCCGATGGCGTAGGAGAGCTGGATCGTGCARCGCTCGGCGAGCTTGGCGGCAACCACGTTCTTGGCGAGGTAGCGCGCMGCATAGGCAGCCGAACGATCGACCTTGGTCGGGTCCTTGCCGGAGAACGCGCCGCCGCCATGCGGGGCAGCGCCGCCATARGTGTCGACGATGATCTTGCGGCCGGTCAGGCCGGCATCGCCATCAGGACCGCCGATCACGAACTTGCCGGTCGGRTTGACGTGCCAGACGGTGTCCTTCGAGATCCAGCCCTCAGGCAGCGTCTCGCGGATATGCGGCTCGACGATCTTGCGGACATCCGCAGAGCTCAGCGAGTCGTCGAGATGCTGGGTCGAGAGCACRATCTGCGTGACGCCGACCGGCTTGCCGTTCTCGTAYTTGACGGTGACCTGGCTCTTGGCATCGGGGCCGAGCTTGGCGGCCGGTCCTTCACCCGCATGGCGGGCCTTGGCCAGGACTTCGAGGATCTTGTGGGCGTAGTAGATCGGCGCCGGCATCAGCTCGGGCGTYTCGCGGCAGGCGTAGCCGAACATGATGCCCTGRTCGCCCGCGCCTTCTTCCTTGTTGCCGGCGGCGTCGACGCCCTGGGCAATGTCGGCCGAYTGCGAGTGCAGCAGCACGTCGATCTTGCACTTCTTCCAGTGGCTGGCGTGACACGGACGAAGGATCCTTCATGCACGGACAAGCTGGTGGCCGCCAGCACGGACCCTGCCGGTGCGGGGCGCAGCGTTCTTGCAGCGAACGTGTTCGCCGTCAAGCGCTCAAATCCGTTTATCGGGAGAAACGTTCGTCAAGACGAACGCCGAGACGCTTCAATCAGGGCTTTTCAGCGTGTTCCTCGGCAATGGCCTCAACCAGATCGATAACCCGGCGTCGAACCTGCCCATTTTTAATGCGCACGAAGGCCTTGGTGAGTTGCACGCCTTCGCTGGTCGCCAGGAAATCCGAAATATAGGTCGTGGAGGCGGCGTCCGAGAAGCCTCCCGACGGCATGTCGCCGGACGGGGCGCCCTCGAAGAAAAAGGAGACCGGCACATCCAGCATCTTGGCGATTTGCTGCAAGCGGCTGGCGCTGATGCGGTTTGCGCCCTTCTCGTATTTCTGAACCTGCTGGAAGGTCAGCCCAAGTGCTTCACCAAGCTTTTCCTGGCTGACGCCGGCAAGCATGCGGCGCATCCGGACGCGGCTGCCAACATGGCGATCGATCGGATTGGGGATTTTCTTCAGCATGGATCGACGGGCCTCGGATCAGGGGCATTCTGCCGAAGCCGCAATCCGGCAGTGTCCTATGGTCAAACACAATACACTAGTTTCAACTAAATTGCTTCTTAAACGACATCTTCTGCGCTGGGAATAGTTCCAGTTGGAATTATTTTGAAAGTCGCAACCGCGAGATGAGCAAGAATATTACAACAAGGCCTGCAAAAATGACATCCCCGAGCTGCGCGTAAGGCGTAACAGAGGCGTGACTGGGCAGGGCCGAGTCGAGCACCCCCTCGCTCCCCAGCGGCAGGCTGCCGGTGATCCGGCCATAGGCGTCGATCACGGCGGATATGCCGGTATTGGCGACGCGCACCAGGGGCAATCCCTGCTCGACGGCCCGCAACCGGGCCTGGGCGAGATGCTGGTAAGGACCGCTCGTCTGACCGAACCAGCCGTCATTCGTGAGATTGAGCATGAAGCCGGGTCTGGGGCCCTGCGGCATCACCTCGCCGGGAAACACGGCCTCATAGCAGATCAGCGATGCGACCGGCGGCAAGCCGCGCACGGTGAGCGGTGTCCGGCGTGCGCCGGCCGTGAAACCGCCGGGAACGGCGACGAATTCGGACAGTCCGACACTGCGGATCAGCGTCTCGAGGAACGCGGGCAAGTACTCCCCGAACGGCACGAGATGGACCTTGTCATAGCTCGCGACGATCACGCCCTGATCGTCGACAACCTGGACCGAATTGAAGATCGGCGGCCGACTTTCGCCCGGCAGCGTTTCGCCGGCGCGGGCTGCGCCGGTGATCAAGGTTGTGTTCGGCGGCAGCAGGGCCGCGATCCGCGACAGCGCGCCCGGGGTTCGTCCGAGCAGGAAAGGGAAGGCCGATTCCGGCCAGATCAGATGGGTGACGTCCTGGACGCCCAGAGTCGTGGGACTTGTCGCCCGGTCGCTGAGCGCAAGATAGCGGTTGAGGATCGCTTCGCCGTTGCGCGGATTGAACTTGGCGTCCTGCGGCAGATTGGGCTGCATCAGGCGAAGTTTCACGCCGGGGACGGTGGGCGATGGCGCGGCGGGAATGCGCCAAGCACCAAAGCCGAGCAGCCCGCACAGGACCGCGAGCGCCAGAACTGGCGCCTGCCAGCGCTCCGGGCCCGGCTTGCCGGTGCCGAGCATCGCCGGCGCTGCGCCGAGCGCGACCGCCACCAAGGTCAGGCCGTAAAGRCCRGCGACTGAGGCGAACTGCGCAATCCATGGTTGACCGGCCAGCATCATGCCGTAGACGTTCCAGGGAAAGCCCGTCAGCACATGCCCGCGCAGCCACTCGCTCAAGGCGAGCGCGACAGCAAGGATGAGGATGCGGCCGCCGCCATGTGGCCAGACCAGGCGGGCGGCACCGAAGGCCAGGGCGGGAAAGACGGCGAGGAAGGCGGGCAGGGCAATGACGCCGAGCGGCATGGCCCAGGCGAATTTGTCGGCCTCGACAAGAAAGGCAGCACCAAGCCACCACAGTCCTGCGAGAAAGAAGCCAAAACCCCACCACCAGCCGGCAGCCATGGCGGCGCGGAAGCGCGCCCCGCGACTTGTGCCGACTGCGCCGTCGATCAGCCAGACCGCAATGGTCATCGGCACGACGATCAGTGGCCAGAGATCGAGGGGCGGCAGGGCGAGGGCGCCGCTGGCGCCGGCGACGAGCGCGATCAGGCGCTTCGGCCAGCCCCAGGCGAGGATGACCCTGTCGGCCAGGGCGGCAAGGCGCATCAGCCGGGATCCGTCGTCGCAGGAGCCTCGGAGACGGTGGGAACATTCCGATGGATGCGCAGCCGCTTGATGCGGCGCGGGTCGGCGTCGAGAATCTCGAAGGCCAGCCCCTCGGGCCCCTGGATCAGCTCGCCCCGTGCCGGGACGTGCCCGGCGAGCGTGACGATGAGCCCGCCGAGCGTGTCGACGTCCTCGGCGACGTCAGTCTCGGAAAGGTCGATCCCGGTTGCGTCCTTCAGGTCTTCGAGTGTCGCGCGGGCATCGGCGGTGAAACGGTTCTCGCCAGCCACCGCGATCGTCGGCGCGGTGTCGAGATCATGCTCGTCCTCGATATCGCCGACCACGATCTCGACCAGGTCCTCGATCGAGACCAGGCCATCGGTGCCACCATATTCATCGATGACGAGGGCGATATGTGTGCGGGTGGCCTGCATCCTGACCAGCAGATCGACGGCAGGCATCGACGGCGGCACATAGAGCACGGGCCGCAGGATCTTGGCCGAAGCCAGAGTGACGGAAAGATCGATCGCGCCGAGATTGGGGCCGGCCGTTCCGGGCTGCGCGCCGCGGCGACCGGGTTTGGCCCGGGCTGCGATGAAATCGAGAAAATCGCGGATATGGACCATGCCGCGGGGGTCATCGAGCGTCTCGCCATAGACCGGGAGGCGCGAATGGCCGGCGGTGCGGAACAGGGCCAGCAATTCGCCGAGAGTTGCCTCGGACTGGACCGCGATGATGTCGGCGCGCGGGACCATGACATCGGCGATGCGGCGCTCGCGCAGGCTCAGAACATTGGAGAGCATGGCCCGCTCCTGCGGGCTCAGATCGGCGAGCTGCCCGCTCCCCTGGGCKAGCGCTTCGGTGATGTCCTCGCGAATCGTTGCCCCGTTCCGCAGGCCCAGCCGGTCGAGGAAATGGCTCAGCCATTGTGCCAGGCCGCGACTGGGAGGTTCACTTGGGGAGGGTCTACTGTCGTCGCTCATGGTACGGGGTGATCTGCCTTGGTCTGTGCCGCTGGAGCGGCTTCTGGTTCGGTGCCGGCATAGGGATTGGCGATGCCGAGGCTCGCGAGCGCGGCGATCTCGAGCCCTTCCATCCGCGTCGCTTCGGCTTCGGTCTCGTGATCCTCGCCCAGCACGTGCAGGAGGCCGTGGATGACGAGATGGCTGAGATGGTCGCCCATGCTCTTGCCTTCGCTCTCGGCTTCGCGCGCAACGGTTTCATAGGCCAGCACGATATCGCCGAGGACGGGGCTCGAGCCTATGCGCTCCGGCGTGGCGGCTGGAAAGGAGAGCACATTCGTCGCCTTGTCGAAGCCACGCCAGTCGCGATTGACGATGCGGATGCGCTTGTCGTCGGTGAAGAGAAGGCTGAGCTC
>NZ_JBFTRC010000269.1:0-5944 GCF_056399325.1 Allobosea sp. 01N443 | reverse complement strand
GAGCAGAAGGCTGCCGCCGAAACCGCCAACCGCGCCAAGTCGGAATTCCTGGCGAATATGAGCCACGAGCTGCGCACGCCGCTCAACGCCATCATCGGCTTCTCCGAGATCATGGAGAACGGGATGTTCGGTGCCCTCGGCAGCGAACGCTATGTCGAGTATGTCCGCGACATCCGCACCAGCGGCGGCTATCTGCTCAGCGTGATCAACGACATCCTCGACATGTCGCGGCTGGAATCCGGCAAGCGCCGGTTGGAAGCCTCCGATGTCGCGGTCGACCTCGTCGTGGCCGAGGCCGTGCRTGAGGCCCAGGACCAGATCGCGCGCAAGGACCTCACCCTGACCGTCGAGGGGGCCAAGAACCTGCACCTCGTCGCCGATCCGCATGCGCTCTACCAGATTCTCCAGAACCTGCTCGACAACGCGATCAAGTTCACCCCCACCGGCGGGCGCGTCGCCATCCGCACGCGGCAGGTGCCGGACGCGCTCAACATCTATGTCGAGGATACCGGCATCGGCATCCCGAAGGAGAAGATCGACCGTATCGGCCGGCCCTTCGAGCAGGTCGAGGGCGAGCTCATCCGCAGCCATGGCGGCTCCGGCCTCGGTCTCGCCATCGCCYGGTCCCTGACGGAGCTCCATGGCGGCTCGCTGCGCCTGCGCTCGACCAGCGGCGCTGGCACGATCGTGATGGTGCATCTGCCCCTGAACGGGGGCGCCGGGCGGATCAACGCCCAGGCTGCGTAAGGCTCCCTCAGCCCTGACGGGCTGCGCCCAGCACCCGCTTGAAGATTCCGCGCACGGCGCTCCGCGTTTCGTCCAGTTCTGCGCGCAGCACCTTGGCATCCGGCCGGCCAACGGCCGTCGCGATCCGGCGCAGCACACGCTCCGGCACCGCCTTCGGATCGAAGGCCTCCTCAACGGTGAAGCGCTGCCAGAGCTGCACGTCGCCAATCAGACGGTGCGCCTCCACGAGAACCGAGGCATCTGCTTGCGCCAGCAGCCCGGCTTCGCGCGCAGCGACGAAGACCGGCGCGGTATCGCGTACCAGAAGCCCGGGATGAGCGCTGGCGTGAGCCAGGATCAGGAACTGCGCCAGGAAATCCAGATCCGTCAGCCCGCCCGCAGCAAGCTTGAGATCCCATGGATCGCTTTCACCCTTCTCCCTGGCGATCAGCGCCCGCATATCGGCAACCGCCGCAGCGACTTTGGCCGGCTCGCGCCTGCGGCCCAGGATGGCCGCGATCGCCGCTTCAGTGCGGCGCGCGAGCCCAGCATCGCCGGTGATGACGCGGGCACGCGTCAGCGCCATCTCCTCCCAGATCTCGGCTTCGCCGCCGTGATAGGCCTCGAAGCCGGCGAACTGGGTTGCGGCCGGGCTCTTGTTGCCGGAGGGCCGCAGCCGCATGTCGACCTGGTAGAGCGTGCCACGCCGCGTCGGCACCGTCAGGGCCGCAACGAGGCGCTGCGTGAACCGGATATGCCAGGTCACCGGATCGAGCGATTTGCGCCCGGTGCTGACCTCAGATGCAGCAGGTCGGTCATAGAGCAGGATCAGGTCGAGATCGGAGGACGGCGTCAGCTCGCCCGCCCCGAGCCGGCCGAGCCCGAGGACCACCGTCTCCGCCCCCTCGACCACGCCATGGTCTTCTGCGAAGGCCGTCTTGGTGTCGTCGAAGGCGACGCACAGGCAGGCATCGGCCACCGCGCAATAGGCCTGACCGGCCTGCTGGGCGGCATAGACGCCCGAAAGCAGCCGCGCCCCGACGAGGAAGTTCTCCTGCCGGGCCGCGTCGCGCAGTCGATCGAGCCCGTCCTCCACGCTGGGCGGCGGCGTCCCGACAGCGGCGCGAATGCGCCGCGCGACCGCCTCGCCATCGAGCACGGATGAGGTGAAGGCCGGGTCGATCACTCCGTCGAGCACATGCGGGTGCAGGGCGGCGACCTTGGCCAGGCGAGGGGCGCTGCCAAGAATCTCGGCGAAGATCGTCAAGAGCGAGCCATGCGAACGCAGCAGGGTCAGCAGTTCGACAGCCGCCGGCATCCGAACGAAGGCGTTGTCGAGATGGGCGAGTGCACCATCGGGATCGGCCGTGCGGCCCAGCGCCACGAGCAGCGCCGGCGTCAGCTCGGTCAACACCTCACGGGCGCGCGCACTGGTGACGGCAGCACGGCGGCCGAAATGCCAACCGCGCACGGTCTCCGCCACGGTTTTCGGGGCGCGAAAGCCGAGCTTGCCCAGCGTTTCCAACGTATCGGGATCAAGCTCGGTGCCGGTGAAGCTCAATGTGCCTGCCTCGCTCGCCAGGCTCGGACCTTCTTCGAACAGCAGCCCATAATGGCCTTCGACGCGCTTGGCATGAGCCGTCAGCGCCTTGCCGAAAGCGGCCGTCGAGGGATAGCCGCAGAAACGGGCAAAGGCCTCGAGATCGGCCTTCTGCGTCGGCAGCGTCTGCGTCTGCTCGTCATTGCGCATCTGCAGGCGGTGCTCGATCGTGCGCAGGAAGCGATAGGATTCGCCGAGCTCGTCGCGCGCCTGGGGCGTGATCCAGCCTTCGCGGGTCAGTTCGGCCAGCATGTCGAGGGTCCGCGCACCGCGCAAAGCCGGACGCCTGCCGCCGAAGACGAGCTGCTGTGTCTGCACGAAGAACTCGATCTCGCGGATGCCGCCGCGCCCGAGCTTCACGTTATGGCCGGCGACCGCAACGGTCTCGTGGCCCTTCACCGTCTGAATCTGGCGCTTCATCGCATGGATGTCGGCGATCGCGGCGAAGTCGAAATATTTGCGCCAGATGAAGGGGGCGAGATCGCGGATGAAGCGGTGGCCGAGCTCGAGGTCGCCCGCCACGGGGCGCGCCTTGATCATCGCCGCCCGTTCCCAGTTCTGACCGACGGTCTCATAGTAGGAATAGGCGGTCGGCAGCGCGACGGCGACATGCGTCGAGCCGGGATCGGGCCGCAGCCTGAGATCGACGCGGAAGACGTAACCGTCCGGGGTCCGCTCCTGGATGATCCGGGCGACCTGTTGCGTCAGCTTGACGAAGAAGCTCGACGGCTCGGCGACGCCCGCGGCCTCGGCCGCTTCGGGATCGAAGAAGACGACGATATCGATGTCGGAGGAGTAATTCAGCTCGCCGGCGCCGTGCTTGCCCAGCGCGAGCACGACGAGGCCTGAGCCCGGGCCTGGATTGGCTGGATCGGCCAGGGTAATCCGCCCGAGGTCGGCCGCCTGCCGCAATGCATGCGCAACCGCCAGCCGCACCGCCATGTCGGCGGTCGCGGTCAAGGCGGCCGTCACCGTCTCGACATCCCAGAGGCCGCCGATATCGGCGAGCGCCACGAGCAGCGCCATGGCCTGGCGAAAGCGCCGCAAGCCCCGCATCAGTTCGCCGGTCTCGCATTCGGCGGCGGCACCCAGAGCTTGGATATCACCGAGCAGGGCGTCCCGCTGCGCTTCCGGCTGCAAGGTCAGGGAGGCGAGCAGCCCTTCGGGATCAAGCCGCATGACCTGCGCGAGAAAAGGCGAATGCGCCAGCAGACCAGCGACGAGTTCGGTCGAACGCGGATAGTCCGCGAAATGGGCGGCGAGAGCCTGGGCGGCCTTCTCGTCCCGCAGGCGATCGATCAGGTCATGCGCGATGAGCGCATCGGCCTTGGCCCGCGCCGGCAGGACGGGCGCGCTCGAAACTCTCTCGCAAAGCTGCCCGTCCATTGCATAACCCCGCCGATCAAGCCGACTGGAGGCCAGCAGGGTTCGCCTGCGCTGTCGAGGCGGGAAGCGCTCCTTCCCCGGCTGTTTCCACAGGCTTGGGCGGAGCTTCCGGCAACAGCATGACAACGCGCAGGCCCGGCGCATTGTCCTCGAGCCTGATCTGGCCGCCATGGAGCCGGACGACGCCGGCCGCGAGCGAGAGGCCGAGCCCGAAGCCGGGCTTGCTGCGGCTCTGATCCAGCCTGACGAAGCGCTCGAGAACGCGACCGCGGTCGGCCTCGGGAATACCTGGCCCATTATCGGTCACGGAGAGCTCGATCTGTTGCCCGACCACCCCGGCGGCAACGCGCACGATGGGGGCGGCCTCCCCGGTCGGCTTGCCATATTTCAGGGCATTGTCGATCAGGTTGGCGAGCGCCTGTCCGATCAGCTCGCGATTGCCCAATACGCGCAGGTCAGGCGTAACCTCGGTGACGATCTCAAGACCCGCCTCTTCCGCCAAGGGTTCGTAGAGCTCGGCGAGCCCCGAAACAACCTCCGAGAGATCCAATTCGGCCATGCTGTCATTGATCCGCCCCGTTTCCAGCCGCGCGATCATCAGCAGCGCATTGAAGACGCGGATCAGATTGTCGGCCTCATCGATGGACGCATCCAGTGCGCCGCGGAGTTCGTCCGGCGACTGGGCGGTCCGGAGCGCCTCCTCCGCCCGGTTGCGCAGACGTGTCAGCGGCGTCTTGAGATCATGCGCGATATTGTCGGAGACCTCCTGCATGCCAGACATCAACTCGCCGATCCGGTCGAGCATGGCATTGAGATTGAGCGCCAGCCGATCCAGCTCGTCGCCGGTACCGGAGATCGCGAGCCGCCCCTTGAGATCCCCCGCCATGATGGTCTGCGCGGTATCGGTCATGTCGTCGATGCGCTTGAGCACGCGCCGCGCCACAAACCAGCTCGCGAAGCAGCCCAGCACGAAGACGAGCAGAAGCGACCAGCCGGCCGCCCGCCGGATCACCACGCCCAGCCGATCCCGTTCCTCGAGGTCCCGGCCGACGAGCAGCCTGAAGCCGGCCGGAAGCACGAAGACCCGGACGATGGCGCGGCTCGGCGAGTCGAGCGCGTCGCTGCTGCGGGAATATTCGATCTCGCTCTCACCCGGCAGGTCGAGAGCGCCCGGCTGCAGTGCCTCGACATTTCCGGCCAGACGCTCGCCGACCGGCGTCGTCACGAGATAAAGCGAAGCGCCCGGCGCGCGCGAACGCCGCTCGATGATATTGACGAGGCGCCTGATGCCACCCAGGCGCTGCTGCTCGGCGAGCCCCTGGATCTCGGCGTCGATCGTCGATCGGATCTGGTCATCCAGCAGCCGCTTGGCATTCCAGGCGACATAGCCGAGCACAAACCCGGCGAAGAGCGCGAAGATGACGAGATAAATCGCGGTCAACTTGAAGGCGGTGGTGCGGAACAGGTTCGGCAGGAAGCGCTGCTTCCTCTTCGGAGCCTGAGACGCACCGGAGCCCGGCGAGACGATGTCAGCGGGTCGTGTCACGAACCATGTATCCCGCGCCGCGAATGGTGTGGATCATCGGATGCTCGAAGCCCTTGTCGACCTTCGAACGCAACCGCGAGACATGCACGTCGATGACGTTGGTCTGCGGATCGAAATGATAGTCCCAGACATTTTCGAGCAGCATCGTGCGCGTCACGACCTGCCCGGCATGCTTCATCAAATACTCGAGCAGGCGGAATTCGCGTGGCTGCAGCGGTATCTCGCTGTCGCCGCGCGTGACCCGGTGGGCCAGCCGGTCGAGCACGAGATCGCCGACGCGATAGGTCGTCGGCTCCGAGGCCGGCGCCGCACGCCGCCGCGACAGCACCTCGACGCGCGCCAGCAGCTCGGAGAAGGCATAAGGTTTCGGCAGATAGTCGTCGCCGCCGGCACGCAAGCCCTTGACGCGGTCATCGACCTGCGCGAGCGCCGACAGGATCAGCGCCGGCGTCGCATCGTTCTGCTCCCTGAGCGAACGGATCAGCGACAGGCCATCGAGGCGCGGCAGCATGCGATCGACCACCAGAACGTCATAGCCGCCCCCCTCCGCCATCGCATAGCCCTGCAGGCCGTCGGCGGCATGATCGGCAACATGCCCAGCCTCGCGAAAGGCCTTGACGAGATAGGCCGCCGCTTCGGCGTCGTCTTCAACGATAAGGAGTCGCATGACGGCAGGTTACCTCAGG
>NZ_JBFTRC010000268.1:0-6978 GCF_056399325.1 Allobosea sp. 01N443 | reverse complement strand
GATCCGGGAGAGCAAGGTCGAGAGCGAGCCGGAGGCGATCGGCGAGCTGCTTCATGCGATCGGCGGGCCGTACAAGCGGGTGGGGCTGGAGGCCGGACCACTGTCGCAGTGGCTCTACAGCGGCCTGGCAAGCGCGGGGTTTCYCGTGATCTGCGTCGAGACGCGGCACATGAAGGCCGCGCTCTCGGCGCAGATCAACAAGACCGATCGCAACGATGCCCGCGGCATCGCGCAGATGATGCGGGTCGGGCTTTACAAGCCGGTGCATGTCAAGACGGTCCGGAGCCAGGAGATCCGGATGCTTCTCACCGCCCGCAAGTTCGTGCAGACGAAGCTCCTCGACGCCGAGAACAACCTGCGCGGCCTGCTGCGCAACTTCGGGCTCAAGGTCGGCGCCGTGACCCGGGTTCAGTTCGAGCGGCGGATCCTCGAGCTGCTCGAACAGTCTCCGCATCTGCGCCTGATCATCGAGCCGCTTCTCGAGGTGCGGCGGGTGCTGCGGGAGCAGTTCCAGCATCTGCACAAAGCGATGGGGCGGCTGGCCGAGAGCGACGAAACCTGCAAGCTGCTGATGACGGCGCGGGCGTCGGTCCGATGGTCGCGCTGAGCTTCCGGGCCGGCGTCGACGAGSCGGCTCGCTTCGGCCGATCGCGCTCGGTTCCGGCCCATTTCGGGCTGACGCCCTCGCGCTATCAGTCGGGAGAGATCGATCGGGATCGCGGCATCTCGAAGTGCGGCGATGCCGGGATCCGCTGGGCGCTGGTCGAGGCCGCCGGGATCCTGCTGCGGATCTCGAAGAAGAGCTCGCCGCTGAAGMCGTGGGGCTTGCCGTCGCCCGTCGTCGAGGCATGGCGAAGGCGACCGTGGCGGTAGCCCGGCGCCCGATAAAAAGATTGAGACGCCTCTCCATCCGACCCGATCATGAAGCGGCTCAGCGCCGACTTCGCAGAGAAGCCAGACCCCTGGCGGGAACTCATTATCGCGCAGCGTGGCGCAGAGGCTTGTCGGATAATCACCCAAAGCGATCGACGACGGGCTCCGTAGCTACACGGTTAAACGAATTAGCTCTGATCGAAGGATTGCCCGCAAAGCTCGTCATGGCCGACGCGGCCTATGACGCCGATCCCCTCAGGCGAAAGATTGCCGAGAAGGGCGCCATCGCCGTCATTCCCAACAACCCGTCACGGGCGCGCAAATATCCCCTCGACAAGCACCTCTACGCCCAGCGCCACCTGATCGAATGCTGCTTCTCGAGGCTTAAGCAGTTTCGGCGGGTCGCGACGCGGTTCGAAAAGACCGCCAGACACTCCGTCGTCACAATCGCCGCCATGGTCCTATGGATCAGATAAGTGTCCACAGATCCTAGGCTCGGGTGCTTGGCTCCATGCACCGCGCCAAAGCCTTATGGCAGGACCGCGACCCGGGCGAGCAATGTGACCAGCTCCGCCTGACGCTTGGTATTGGTCTTGGCGAAGAGTGCGGACAGTTGCGAGCGAACGGTCGAGCGGCTGAGGTGCAGCTTACGGGCGACATCGACCGGCAGATCGCCGTTGGCCAACAGAAGCGCAAGCCGCGTCTCGGCCGTAGTCAGACCAAACATGCGCTGAAGCATGAAGGGGTTAGGTCGCAGGTGAGCGTCAAGATCGACCAGCATCACCAGACTGGTACTATCGTGCGGTATAGCGTCTGCGGCCTGGTTCAGGACGAACGGCGCTTCGTGTTGGTTCCAGATGACGACCCAACACAATGGACCCAGCGGCGGCCGGTGTGGCGCCCGCGCCAACAATTGCATGAAGGCGCTCGTCAGTTGATCAAACTCTTCGCCCGAACTGGTCTTGCAGCGCAGAATCAGCCGGGCTGCGGCGTTGGCCTCGACAATCCTGCGGCGGTGCTCGACAACGAGATACCCACATCCGAGGCGGTCGAGCGTGCTCAGGGCGAAAGCGCCTTGATAATTCCTGGGGGAGGCGACCCCTGACCTGCCCTCCTGGTCGGCCGGCACACTCCTGGGTATTTCGCATGGCTCAGAGGTCATCGATTTCACCTTACCCGCCAAGCTATCCCGGTTTCGCCTGCCCCCATCTGGACGCACGTGTCTCTAACTTTGGGGATCTTTGAGTGTTCCTTGCCCGGGGGAACGATTTGTCGTGGCCCGGCGTTTGGGACGGTGCTGGAGTAGCTGTTGTGCACGCGTCGCGTTTTGCGTGTCGGCCTGGGGCCGAGATTGCCTGGACCGGTCAGCACGGCCCGGGATATCCGCCAGCGAGCAAACTGCGGCAGGCGTCGTTCAAGGGGCTCCGCGACGATGCAGATGCTGCGACTTATTAGAATCCCGACCTTCCTGATAGCATGCGCACCCCGCGGCCGGTCCGAGTGTAATCATGCCCACCAGCAACTCTCTTTCGTGGAGCGCTGAGAGCCTCCGTCGCGCTATCGGCGCAGCCGGGGTCGCCCTGTGGTCGTGGAACGTAGAGACCGACCGGTTCGCCATGGACGAACGGGGATACGCCTTATGGGCCGTGCCGGACGACGGCAACCCGGTGAAGTTCGAGGACCTGTCTGCCCGCATCCACCCCGCGGATCGGGATCGGGTCCGGGCCGCCTTCGCTGCGGCGCGGGCCATTGTCGGTGCCTACGAAATCGACTTTCGCATTATTATCGACGAGGAGATCCGTTGGATTTCTGCGCGCGGCATTGGCGACGATTCCCATCTGCACAATGGCGTTGCGTACGGCATCTTTCTGGATGTGACGGGCCGCAAGCAGGCCGAGGAAGGCCATGAGCTTCTCGCCGGGGAGATGAGCCATCGCGTCAAGAATCTGCTTGCAATTGCCTCGGGGCTGACCCTGATCTCGTCGCGGTCCACGACGACCGCCAAAGAGATGGCCACCGAATTGACGGGACGCCTGGCGGCTCTTGGGCGAGCGCACGATCTAGTGCGGCCGCTCCCGGGCCATCAGGGGCATGCGGCTCTCCTCGGCGACCTGTTGTCGATCCTGCTGTCTCCTTATGAGGATCTGGGCGCCTTCAGCGGGCGCATCCGCGTCGCGGTGCCGCGCATGGGCGTTGGTGAAGGTGCGGCGACCGTGCTGGCCCTGGTCATCCATGAGCTCGCGACCAACTCGTTGAAGTATGGCGCGCTGTCGGCCGACACCGGCACGTTAGATGTTTCAGGTTGCTCGGACGACGAAGAGATCAAGATCGTCTGGACAGAGCGCGGAGGTCCCGCCGTCGAACCTCCAAACGGCGCCGGTGGGTACGGTAGCCGCCTCGTGGTTCGTAGCATCTCCGGGCAATTGGGCGGCTCGATCGACTACAACTGGTCCGCCGAGGGGGTCATTGTCACGTTACGGATGAAGGCGGCGAAGCTGGCCGATTAGGCGGCGCAGTAACGATCACGAAGGGGTGCCCGTCAGCCCAGTTCACCTCATTATCGGGGCGGCGCCCGTCTTCGAGATCACCTCCTTGCGAGGAAGGCGAGCAGGGCGGCGATCGCGAGCGGTAGCGCCCCTTGCCCGGGCGACGGGGACCCGGATTGGGACGCTCCGGCAGAGCGAGGTCGATCCCGCCTTCCATGCGGGCGGGGAGGTTGCTGAGAGGCATGGGATCAAAGGGCCCGGAGCCTCAAACGACATTCACGCCTTGAGGCTGCGATATGGCCACTCCGCCTCATCACGTCGGTCGTTCGCATGGCCGCCGATGGAACGGTTGGCGGCCCCTCGTCATTGAGCAAATTGGCCCCTGCTTCGGTATGGCTGCCAGAATAAGATCATTCCTGCTGGCCAAGCAGAATATCTGCGCGTGCCCGGATATCGGCCCAATCAGGGTCCCCGACAGTGTTCGGACGAGCAGGCCCTGTTCCTTGCCGATTCCGACGAAGTCGCCCCTCGTTTCCGAGATGATGGCGCACCCTGATTCCGAGATGATGTCGCCCCCGGAAGCGGGCCGTGCTGGACGCTGATTGTTGTTGTGTCGTTTCGGCCTGTGGTCAAGCCTGAGGTTGGGTTTTGGCGCGGCGCATGCTGTCGCCGTCGAGGTCGAGGCGATGGGCGTTGTGGACGAGCCGATCGAGGATGGCGTCGGCATAGGTCGGATCGCCGATCACCTCATGCCATGCCGAGATCGGAAGCTGGCTGGTGATGATGGTTGACCTGCGTCCATAGCGTTCCTCCAGGATCTCCAGAAGGTCATGGCGGGCCTTGGCGTCGAGCGGCTCGAGGCCCCAGTCGTCGAGGATCAGGAGCTGTACGCTGCCGAGCTTGGCGAGGAAGCGGGCGTGACGCCCGTCGCCACGTGCCAGGGCGAGCGTCGAGAACAGCTTCGGCACGCGCTGATAGAGGACCGAGCGATCGTCGCGGCAGGCCTTGTGCCCGAGCGCGCAAGCGAGCCAGCTCTTTCCAACGCCGGTGGGGCCGCAGATCACCAGATTGTCGTGGGCGCCGATCCAGTCGCCGGCGACGAGCTTGGTGAACAGCCCTCGGTCGAGCTTGCGGCTGCTGCGGTAATCGACGTCCTCTGGCGCCGCCTGATGGCGCAACTTGGCGAAGCGCAGACGCGCGGCGAGCTTGCGATCGTGCCGGAAGCTCCATTCCCGGTCGAGCAGCAGGGCGAGCCATTCCGGGTGGGTGAGACCTTGGGCCTCGGCGTTGGCGATGAGTTCGTCGAAGGCCCTGGCCATGCCGGCAAGGCCCATGGCGTTGAGACGATCGAGGGTGGGATGGTTCAGCATGCTGCTCTCCTTCAGTGGTAGTAGCGTGAGCCTCGGATGTTGGGATGCGCGATCGGCTGGTCCGGAGCGGGCGCCGCGGCCGGGGTCTGGTCGAGCCGGTTGTCGAGGATCGACCTGACCGAGCCATAGGTCCGCGCGCCGATATCGAGCGCGCGGTTACAGGCCGCCTCGACCCGCTCGCGGCCGAAGCCCCTGACCAGGCGGACAATGCCGAGACAGGCGCGGAAGCCCTGCTCGGGATGGGGTCGATCGGTCAGGATCTTCTCGCAGAGCAGAGCCGTGCAGACGCCGATCGCGGCGGCGTCGCGGGCGATGCGCTCGATCGTCCAGTCGGCGAAGCGCCGGTGCGAGGACGGCATGTGCTCGGTGATCGTCGTGTGGCGGCCATTGCCGCTTCCGCGAAGATGGGCCGCGATGCGCTCGCCCTTATGGAAGAGTTCGATCGTGCGCGCGGTGATCCGGGCCTCGACCTGCTCGCGCGCGAAGCGATACGGAACCGAGTAATAGTGGCGCTCGATCTCGACATGATAGTCGAGGCCAGCCCGCCGCAGCCGCCATTCGGCGAAGACATAGGGCTCGATCGGCAACGGCCGCAGCGCCGGACGGTCGATCGCCTCGAAGAGCTGACGCCGGGTCTGTCCGACCCGGCGCAGGACACGATGGTCGTTGAGATCGACCAGCATCTCGGCGATCGCGGCGTTCAGCTCGGCCAGGCTGTGGAAGATCCGGTGACGCAGCCGCCCGAGCAGCCAGCGCTCGACGATCAGCACGCAGGCCTCGACCTTCGCCTTGTCGCGAGGGCGCCGCGGCCGTGTCGGCAGCACCGCGCTGTCGTAGTGGGCCGCCATGCCGGCATAGCTGCGGTTGACCTGGGGATCGTACAGGCACGACCTGATCACCGCGACCTTGGCGTTGTCGGGCACGAACAGCGCCGGCGCGCCGCCGAAGGCCTCGACCGCGTGAACATGAGCGGCGATCCAGTCGGGAAGCGTCTCGCTCCAGCTCGCCTCGGCGTAGGCCAGGCTCGAGGCGCCCAGCACCGCCACGAAGATATGCGCGTCGCGGACCTGGCCCGTCAGCCGATCGACGAGGACCGCGACCTTGTCACCGGCATAATCGACGAACAGCTTGTCGCCGGCGGCATGGCTCTGGCGCATCGTCACCGGCAGCTTCGCCGCCCAGCCGCGATAGAGATCGCAGAAGCGGCTGTAGCGGTAGCCGTCTCGATGACGTGCGATGTACTCGTCCCAGATGATCTGGAGCGTCACATGCTTGCGCTTCATCTCCCGGTGGACCACGGCCCAGTCAGGCTCGGGGCTGCGGCGGTGACCCGTCTTCGTGCCGGCGGGATGGTACAGCGCAGCCTCCAGCCCGGCGTCGCCGATATCCTCGCCCAGCGGCCAGCTCAGCCCCGCCGCAGCCGCGCGTCGCAGGGTCTCGCGCACCGTCGATGGCGCCGCGCCGACGCGCACCGAGATCGCCTTGTGACCGAGGCCCTGCTCGAACCGATATCGCAAAATCTCGCGGACACGCCGCATGCTCACCCTCTCCGCCGGCATCAATCGCCCTTGAGATCGAGCAGGAGATTGACGATGCGATTAGTCAGTCGTGCTAATGGGATGAAGCCAAACCCACGTTTCGAGGACAGGACTACGGACAATCTCGGCGCCAGGGCCGGACCGCAACATGCGACGCGCACACACAACAGCAACTCCACCACGCCCGGAGAACGTCGCGGCGATCGGAAACGTTCCTGAGACGGAACCGATACCTCGTGAAATCGTCGTTCCCGGAAATGGCTTAAATTTCAGCGGAGAAGGGGGGCAGAATGGTTCAGGAGAAGCCCCGACACCGCAAACTTCGCAGGTACAACCTTCGGATCGCGCTCCGTCGCGCCGGCGCCTGGCGCTCAGGCGGCGATGGGTTTTTTCCGCGTCTTTACCGTTGGCGCAGCCAATGCCGCGGCTCGATCATGGGCTTCCTTCTCCAGGCGCTGTTGCTTCAGCTTAGCCGTGTTCGCATCACGGTGCCGGGCGAGGGTATCGAACTCCAACATGATCCGATTGCGCGCGAGTAATTGGGTCTGGGTCTTCAGAAAACTCTTGTCGGCATCGACGCGCTGCTTTGAATGTTCAGCCATGTCCATCTCCTGTGCGGTATTCCGCTGTCGCCGGCAGTAACGAAAAAAGGCCAAGCAGAAGCTTGGCCTTCCCTCGAATGACTGTTGTCGACGATGCCAGTACATCCGT
>NZ_JBFTRC010000267.1:0-6142 GCF_056399325.1 Allobosea sp. 01N443 | reverse complement strand
GCGTCGGCGCGTCGCGGCTGAACGGATCGAGCGAGACCCGCACCGGGCCCCGGTTCGCGATCGAGAAGAGGACGATCGCCAAGGCGACCGGCACGAGGATCAGCGCCTTGAAGAAAGCTTTCATGGATTTTTCCTCGCGTGCCGCACGAGCGAGCCTGACATCCGGCTGGATGTCAGTGCTTGCCGTTCAGCCTCTGGCGAAGCTCCTTGCCGGTCTTGAAGACCGGCACGAACTTCTCTTCGACCTCGACCGCATCGCCGGTGCGAGGGTTGCGGCCGACCCTTGCGGCGCGGGCCTTGCGGGAGAATGCACCAAAGCCGCGCAGTTCGACACGGTCACCACGCCCCAGCGCCTTGACGACCTCGTCGAGGATAGCCGTGACGATGTTCTCGATATCGCGCTGGTAGAGGTGAGTGTTGCGCTCGGCGATGCGTTGAACGAGTTCAGATTTTATCATGTGTCCAATATAACCGATTGTATCAACATCACTTTTCGGCGACAGGCTGCCAGAGCGCCAAGGGCGCGTCAAGCCGCAGGCCAACCGGCTGATCGGCAGCCCGCGCAAGGATCACGGCCAGCGATTCCAGACCGGCTGCGCGGGCCATCGCCTCGCCAGCGCTCCACAGACCAAAGGCGGAGGCCTCGTTGCGGCGGCGCCAGTCACGCACCGGCAAATCCTTCGCGACATTCTTCTCGCGCTCGAGCCAGGCGATCGCCTCCGGCTCGCCGCCGATCTCGTCGACCAGCTTAAGGCCGACGGCCTGCCGGCCGGAATAGACGCGGCCGTCCGATACGACGGCAATCTCGGTCTCTCCGAGCTTGCGGCGGTCCCCGACGAGGCGCTTGAACCAATCGTAATTATCCTCGACCACACGTTGCAGCGCGGCGCGCGCCTCAGGCGAGGTCGGCTCAAAGCCGTTCGGCGCCGCCTTCAGCGGGCTCGATTTGATCTCCTCGACCTTGACCCCGACGGTGTCGAGCAGGCGGCCGACATTGGGAATCTGGAAGAGCACGCCGATCGAGCCGACGAGCGAGGTCTGGCGCGCCACGATGCGGTCCGCGCCCATGGCCGCGATATAGCCGCCCGAGGCGGCGAGCCCGTCAACGACCGCCACCATCGGCTTCTTGGCCGCCAGACTGCGCAGCGCGATGTGCAAGGCCTCGGAACCGCTGGTGGTGCCGCCGGGACTGTCGATCCGAACCACGACGGCGGACGCCCGACTGTCCTCGAGCGACTTGATGAGATCGAGCGTGCGCCTGTCCCCTGAGATGAAACCCGAAATGGTGACCCGCGCAATATGCGCGCGGGAGGTCGAACCGGGCGCGTTGCCGCTCCAGGCCAGCCCCGCGACGACAGCCGCCGCGATGACGCCAAGAACGGCGAGCAGGCGCCAGAGCGTCAGCTTACGCCGCAGGTTGCGGCGGTCGGCGAGCAGGTCTGCATCGGACGACATGGGGTAAACGCTCCTGTGGTCACGGACGCTGGCTGGGCCCGTGATGTAGCCTCGCCGCAGCGACGGGGCAAGGCGACGCTCGGCCTCAGGCGTCGAGCGTCGCTCTTTGCCGATCGAGCGCCAATAGCGCAAGGCCGCTCGCGACAGACCGGAAGGCGTCACCGATGTGAACACGTTCCGAGCCGAAGCGACGATCGAACAGGGCGCGCACGGCCGGGACATGCGATGTTCCGCCGGTCATGAAGACGGCCTCGATCGCACCGGATTCGACCTTGGCTTCGACGAGGGCGCGATCGAGCGCCGCCTCGATCGACGCGACGTCCTCGGCGATCCAGCTTTCGAAATCCGTCCGGCGGATCGTCCCCTCGATGCTGACATCCATCTGGCGGAAGTTCAGCACGGTCTCGTCCTGCGACGACAGCGCAACCTTGGCCGCCGAGACGGCGCGATAGAGTTCATAGCCAAGATCGTATTCGATCACGGTCAGCAGATCCTCGAGCTTGCCGGGCTCGACCGCGTCGCGGATCAGCGCCTTGAGCTCGGCCATGGTCTCGCGGCTCTTCATCAGCGAGAGCCTGTGCCACTGCGCGAAGGCCGCGTGGTAATGGGCGGGAATCGGCAGCAGCTTCTCGAAGGAACGATACTGCGAGCCCTTGCCGAGCCGCGGCGAAACGGCGTGTTCGATGATGCGATAGTCAAAGGTGTCACCGGCGACGCCGACACCGGCATGCGAGAGCGGGATCGCTTCCAGCCGCCCTGCCCCGCCAGGCTCGAAGCGCATCACGGAGAAGTCGCTCGTGCCGCCGCCGAAATCGGCGACCAGCATGGTCTGGGGCGTCTTCAGGTCGCGCGCATACCAGTAGGCCGCGCCGAGCGGTTCATAGGCGAAATCGACCTTGGGCATGCCAGCCTTCGCATAGGAGGCCGAGAGGCGCTTCACGGCCAGTTCCTCGTCCGGGCGCTCGCCGGCGAAGACGACCGGGCGGCCCGAGATCAGTGGCGTCTCCGAGAGATCGTCGAGCCCGGCACTGAGATCGGCGAGGAAGACGCCGATCAGGTCCTCGAGCCGATACAGCTTTCCAAACAGGCGCGTCTCCTGGAAGGCGCGGCTGGACAGATGCGTCTTCAGCGATTGCAGAAAGCGATGCTCGGTCGTCATGCCCAGCGCCATGTCGAGCGCATCAGGTCCGCTGACATGCACGACACGGGCCTGCGGCGGCCGGCCCTCACGCCAGAACATCAGCGCCGAGCGGTAGGCGTCGACGGCGCCCTGCTTCGTCGCAAAGCTGCGGGTCGAGACCGAACCATCCGGCCGTGCCAGGGCGACCACGCTGTTGGTGGTGCCGAAATCGATGCCGATCGCGATGTCGTTCATGCCGCTTCCTTTCGCCGAAACAAAAGCCCGCGCGGATTTCTCCGCGCGGGCTGATGGATGTGTCAGGCCGCGAGACGCGGCCCGAAGATCACTTCTTCTCGGTGCTGGCCTTCTTGAGGGCCGCGCCGAGGATGTCGCCAAGCGAGGCGCCGGAGTCGGACGAGCCGAACTGAGCGATCGCTTCCTTCTCTTCGGCCATTTCCAGCGCCTTGATCGACACCTGGATCTTGCGAGCCTTCTTGTCGAACAGGATGACGCGGGCATCGACCTTCTCGCCAGCCGCGAAGCGCTCGGGGCGCTGCTCGGAGCGCTCGCGTGCGATTTCGGCGCGCTTGATGAAGGTGGTCATGTCGGTGCCGGTGATCTTGACGTCGAGACCGGCTTCCTTGACCTCGATCACCTCACAGGTGACGACCTGGCCCTTCTTGAACTCGCCGGCATCCACGAAGGGATCGCCGCCAAGCTGCTTCAGGCCGAGCGAGATGCGCTCCTTCTCGACGTCCACATCGAGAACGACAGCCTGAAGCATATCGCCCTTCTTGTATTCTTCGATGACCTGCTCGCCCGGACGGTTCCAGTCGAGATCGGAGAGATGGATCATGCCGTCGATGTCGCCTTCGAGACCCAGGAAGAGACCGAACTCGGTCTTGTTCTTGACCTCGCCCTCGACCACCGAACCCGACGGGTGGGTCTCGGCGAAGACCTCCCACGGATTGCGCAGGGTCTGCTTGAGACCGAGCGAGATGCGGCGCTTGACCTGATCGACCTCGAGGATCGCGACGTCGACTTCCTGCGAGGTCGAGACGATCTTGCCGGGGTGGACGTTCTTCTTGGTCCACGACATCTCGGAGACGTGGATGAGGCCTTCGATGCCCGGCTCCACTTCGACGAACGCGCCGTAGTCCGTGATGTTGGTGACGCGGCCCTTGAGGCGCGCACCGACCGGATAACGGGCGGCGATGCCATCCCACGGATCGGCCAGCAGCTGCTTGATGCCAAGCGAGATGCGGTGCGTCTCCTGGTTGATCTTGATGATCTTGACCTTGACCGTCTGACCGATGGTTACGACCTCGGACGGATGGTTGACGCGGCGCCAGGCCATGTCGGTCACGTGCAGCAGGCCGTCGATGCCGCCGAGGTCAACGAACGCACCGTATTCGGTGATGTTCTTGACGACGCCGTCGATGACCTGACCCTCTTCGAGGCTGGCGACCAGCTCGGAACGGGCCTCGGCGCGGGTCTCTTCGAGAACCGTGCGGCGCGAAACGACGATGTTGCCGCGACGACGATCCATCTTGAGGATCTCGAACGGCTGCGGCTGGCCCATCAGCGGGCCGACGTCGCGGATCGGACGGATGTCGACCTGCGAACGCGGCAGGAAGGCGACGGCGCCGTCGAGGTCAACGGTGTAGCCACCCTTGACCGTGTTGAAGATCATGCCGGTGACCTTCTCGCGAGCCTCATAGGCCTTCTCGAGCTTGACCCAGCTTTCTTCGCGGCGAGCCTTGTCGCGCGAGATCACGGCTTCGCCGAGGGCGTTCTCGACCCGGTCGAGATAGACCTCGACCTCGTCGCCGACCTTGATGTCCTGGTCGCGGCCGGGGCCGGTGAATTCCTTGAGGGCGACGCGGCCTTCAGTCTTCAGGCCGACATCGATGATCGCCATATCTTTCTCGATGGCGACGACGATGCCCTTGATAACGGAACCTTCAAGCGCGTCGTTACGGGCGAAGGATTCCTCGAGCAGGGCGGCGAAGTCCTCGCGACCCGCGTGATAGCTTTCTACGGCTGACATGCATTCTCCTGACGCCGGTCGCGTATCCCGCGATAGCCGGCAAGCGCCGTTTGGGTTGGTGCTGCGGTCCGGACCGTCTCCGACGGCGCCTCATGGAGGCTGCCTCGCAGGGAGGCTGGCGGCGCTGAGCCGTCGAACATGATCCGTATCCGACGAGCTCGCTTCCAACACCAAACGGGAGCCAGCCTCAAAGGCCGCCCCCGGCTGTGATCGATCACGGCCCTTCGGACGAGGCGGATGTAGTCGATCAAGCGACGCACGGCAAGAGTTTTGCCCGTCAGCTGCTCGCAATCAGGTCGAAGCGCATGGCGCAGCGGCGCGCGATGGGAAGCCCGTGTATCTCTTCGCGCTCCAGGACCGCGCGGAGCCTTCCCTCGATCGCGCCGTCCTCGAGCGTCACGAAGCCGAGCCGGACATAGAAGCGTTCATTCCAGGCAAGAGCCCGGAAGGTGGTGAGTGTGAGGGCCCGCAGCCCACTTGCCCTGGCATGGCCGATGGCTGCGCCAACCAGGTGAGTGCCGATGCCCCTGCCCTGGCGGTCTGCACGGACCGCCAGCTCCCAGACATGCAATTCGGTGTCGATCCGCTCGGCACTGAGGAAGCCGACGACCTCGCCTGTCACGTCAAGAGCAACCCAACTCGTGCCAGCGACGATGCTGACGAGATGGGGCTCGGCCGACATCACGGCATCGTCCGCGATCCAGGCCAGGTCTGGTACGGTTCGGAAAATCTGGCCGGCGGAACGCTCGACCTCCGGAAGGCGGCCGGCGTCCTGCGGCACGGCGAGGCGGATCGTGATTTCGGCCATGTCACATCCAGTCATTCATCGCTCCGCAGCACTCGGCAATCGCGTTGGACATACTCCGATGACCGATGGGGGTTCCAGTCCACGCGGCGACGGGATAGGGCGAACCGGCGGTGAGGACACCGCGGGAGTTGGGGCAGTGAATCATGACGACCGGCGAACGGCCAGGCCGACGCACTATACCGGCGGATGCCTTTGCGGCTCGATCCGCTTCGAGGCCAAGGGCCCGGCCGAGAAGCCGCACACCTGCTCCTGCACCCTATGCCAGCGCCATACCGGAGCACTGACAGTCGCCTGGGTCGAGTTCGCCAGGGACGCAATCGCCTGGACCGGCCCCGGCGGGGCACCGTCGCTCTTCCGTTCGTCGGACTATTCGAGCCGGGCCTTCTGCCCGGCCTGTGGAAGCAGCATCGGCGCAGTCGATGACGATCCCGTCATGGCGCTGCTCCTCGGCTGTTTCGACAAGCCGCTCTCGGCGGAGCTGATGCCGACCTCCCACAGCTATCGCGACGGGCGGCCCGGATGGTGGCATGTGGAGGAAACAAAACGGGACGTCGGCGCTCCCTAGATGCCGTAATGGGCCGGCGCTTCGAATAGCCATTTTGGGTGGCTGTCCCTCAGAATGATGGTGTTGAAAACGAGGTCCGAGCGATCGGCCTCAAGCATCATGAGAGGAACAGCCGTGGAGCATTATGCTGGAATCGATGTCTCT
>NZ_JBFTRC010000266.1:0-6143 GCF_056399325.1 Allobosea sp. 01N443 | reverse complement strand
ATAGAACATCGAGATGACCCCGATCGGATTTGTCGTCATGATTTCACCGCACCGGCTGTGAGCCCGCCCACGAGCCGCCTTTGCACCAGAAGGAAGAGGAAGGTGACCGGCAGCGCGATCAGCGTGCCGCCGGCCGTGAGAAGGCCCCACTGGATGGTGAACTCGCCGATGAAGAGCTGGAGCGCGACCGTGACGGTGCGCACCGCCTGGCCCGAGAGCATCATCGCGAAGAGGTATTCGTTCCAGGAGGTGATGAAGATGTAGATGCCGGCCGTGACGACGCCGGGCATCAACAGGGGCAGGATGATGAGGCGGATGGTCTGCAGGCGGCTGGCGCCGTCGATCATCGCCGCTTCGTCGAGATCCTTGGGGATCGCATTGAAATAGCTCGTCAGCATCCAGATCGCGAAGGGAATCGAGAAGGTCGAATGACCGAGAATGACGCCGAGATAGGTGTCGATCAGCCCGAGCCGGCGCATCATCAGGAAGAGCGGGATGATGAGCAGCACGACCGGGAACATGTTGATGACGAGGAAGCCGGTCAGAAGGCCCCTGCGTCCGGAGAAGCGGAAGCGCGAGAAGGCATAGGCCGCGGGGATGCTGACGCCGAGGCCAAGTACGCTGGCGCCGACTGCAATGATCAGGCTGTTGCCCAGGCTGCCGGCAAAGCTCGTGCGGGCGATCAGATCGCGGTAATGCTCGAGTGTCGCCTCTCGTGGCCAGTAGTGGAGCGGCCAGGCGGAAAGCTCCGCCTGCGGCTTCAGCGAGGTCAGGATCATCCAGACATAGGGGCCGAGCGCGAACAGGACGATGAGGAGGACGGGAAGCTCCACCTCCAGAATCCGCCGGATTCGGGTGCGTCGTTCGATCATGTCTCGATGCCCCGGGCCGCCCGCCTGACATAGAGATAGACCACACCCAGCAGCATCGCCGTGAGGATCAATGCCAGCGCCGCGCCATAGCCGAATTCCATGCTGCTCGACGCGCGCAGGAAGGCGTAGAGCGGCAGGGTATGGGTGGCGTAGCCTGGTCCGCCGCCGGTCATGACCAGGATGACGTCGAGCGAATTCGCCACCCAGATCGTGCGCAGCAGAAGTGCGGTTGCGATGACATCGGCGATCGAGGGCAGGGTGACGTAGAAGAGCTGCTGTCGGGCGGTGGCGCCGTCGATCTCGGCTGCCTCATAGAGTTCGGCCGGCACTGTCTGCAGGCCGGCCAGAATGGTGACGGCGAAGAAGGGGAAGCCCTGCCAGATCAGCGCCAGCATGATGGCGTAGAGTGCGGTATCGGGCCGGGCCAGCCAGGCGATCGGCGCTGCGATCAGGCCGAGCCGCATCGCGATGTCGTTGATGACGCCGAGATTGAAGTCGTACATCCAGGTCCACATCAACCCGATGATGACGCTTGGCAGCGCCCAGGGAATGATGACGAGCGCGCGCGCCAGTCCGCGCCACCAGAAGCTCTGGTTGAGCAGCAGGGCGGCCGCGAGCCCGAGCAGGAATTGCAGTCCGACAACGCCAGTGATCCAGATGAAGGATTGGCCCAGCGAGATCCARAAAACCTCGTCTCGCGCGATCCTGGAGAAATTGCCCAGTCCGACGAAGCGGGCGTTGTCGGGATCGTAGAGCAGGTAGTCCTGCAGGCTGAGCCAGGCCGTCTGCGCGACGGGAATCAGGACGACGCCCGCCGTGACCAGGATCGCCGGCAGCAGGAACCAGAAGGGCGTCAGGCTGCGGCCGAGAGGCTGCCTGTGCGCGAGGGTGAGCGACGTCACGTTTCAAACCTGTCGAAGCGAGGGCTGGAGGCGGCAGCCGGATGCCCGTCTGCCGCCAATCCCGTCAGCCGTGAAAATGCTGCTCGATCGCACGCATCATCTCGTCAGGCTGGATCTGGCCGAGCAGCGCCCTTTGCATGTTGGCCGGCCAGATCCGGGCGATGAAATCCGGTGTCTTGGGCGAATCCGGCAACGAGGCCGCAAACGGCAGCGAGGCCGCGCTCGCATCGACGAAGCGCTTGGGATGCAGCGTCCAGTCCTTCGCCGCCGACGTCGCGATCGGCAACTGCCCGGTGAACTTGTTCAGCACGACGTTGTTCTCGGCCGTGGAGAGGAAGGCGCACCATTTGAAGGCCGCCTCCCTGGCCTTGCTGGCAGCGAAGACGGCGTTGGACTCGTCGCCGAAATAGGTCCAGCCCTTGCCGTCCGGGCCTCGCGGGACCGGCACAGCCGAAACCTTGTCGCCGAGCACGCCGACGATCTCGTTGGCCGAGCCGACATGATGGATGGTCATGGCGGTCCGGCCAGCCTTGAAGGTATCGACGATCTGCCGGAAGCTGTCGGTCGGTGCCGAGGCCGGCACCACCTTGTCCTTGACGGTGAGATCCACGAACCAGCGGTTGGCTGCGAGCGCCTTGTCGCTGACCATTCCGCCCTTCTCGAAACTGGCGCCGCCGCCGAGCACGAACGGCCCCCAGTGGTCGAAGCCACCAGCGCCGCCACGCAAGCCGAAGCCCGAGACATCGCCCTGCGTGAGAGCCTTGGCCGCCGCACGGAATTCATCGAAGGTTGCCGGCGGTTTCAGCCCCGCCTGCTCGAACAGGTCCTGCCGATAATAGAGATAGAGCACGACATATTGCAGAGGCAGGTAATATTGCTTGCCGTCGGCGCCCCTGTTGATCTTCCAGATGTTGTCCGCAATGTCGCTGCGCCCGGCCCAGCCGGCGATCAGGTCATTGATCGGGGAGAGCGCCTTCATCTGCTGGAAGCGCGCAGCCCAGGACAACCGCACCATCGCGCAGTCGGGTCCGTTGCCGGCGACGAGGGCGGCGAAGAGCCGGGTCTGGTAGTCGTTACCACCGCCCCAGGGGATGCTCTCGGCCTGGACCTTGATGCCGGGATTCGCTGCCTCGAACTTGGCGATGAGTTCAGCCGGCGAATGCTGCGGGTTGTCGAAATGGTACCACCAGCGCACCGTTGTGGTGGCTTGGGCGATGGCGGGGCGGGCGAGGGGGCTGGCGAGAGCGCCGGCGCCCGCTAATTTGATGAAAGTCCTGCGTTCCATGGTTGGCTTCCTCCGGTTTTTTTATCGTTGAGGTGGTTGGCAATGTGGCGGCCGCCAGCGGTGATCATGTCGGCAGCGGCAGCGAGTTCCCTGCTCATGCGCAGGCAGCCATGCACGACGCCGGGAACGTGATCGAAACGGAAGGGCACGCCGGCCTCGCCCAGGCGCTGGGCCAGCCGGATGGTGTCGTCGCGCAGCGGATCGAGCCCCGCGGCGGAGAGATAGAGCGGCGGCAGGCCGGCAAGCGCAGCCCGGCCAGGCGCCGCGAGACTCAGCGTCTCGTCCGGCTCGGCACCGAGGAAATTGTTCCAGTACCAGCGCATGTTCGCGCTGGTGAGCAGGTAGTCGCCGCCACCGAAGGCCGCATGGCTCGCCGTCGAGAAGTCGGGTTCGTAGCAGCCGTAGAACAGCGCGGCAGCCGATAGCGGCGGCAAGCCCTCATCGCGCCGGCGCAGCAGTGCTGCCAGCGCCAGATTGGCGCCGGCGGAATCGCCCGCGATCGCGATCCGCTCCGCCGGTATGGGCGTGCCCAGGCCGCCACGCTCGACGAAGGCGACGCTGGCCAGGAGATCGTCGAGCGGCGCCGGGAACGGGTGTTCCGGAGCGAGCCTGTAATCGACGCCCAGCACGGCGCAGCCCCCTGCCACCGCGAGATTGCGCATCGTTCCGTCATGGGTCTCGATCGAACCGAAGGTCCAGCCGCCGCCATGCGCATAGACGATGACGGACTCTGCCTGCGCGCCTTCAGGTCGGTAAAGCCGCGCACGCATCGCGCCGGCATCCGTGGGAATGACCAGATCGCTCGCCGGGATGGCCGGAGCGCCATCGCTCCACGGCAATGTTGCGGCATCGACCGTTGCACGTGCTTCGGCAATGGGTGCGGAGCGGAAATCGAAGGCGGGGCCGGCGCGGAGCAGTTCCAGAAGCACCTGCATCTGCGGATCGATCCAGGTCGTCATTCGCGGGCTCTTCATTAGGCGGTTCCGTCACGCAGGACGATCGTGTCGATATGCTCCGCCATGGCCGATGACAGGCCTTCCCCATCGCGGGCCTCGAGCAAGGCGAGCAGCAAGCGGTGGCGTGTCGCGGTCTCGGTCAGCGGGCGGCGATGCCCCGGTGCCCAGAGCTTCGAGCGGTGCGAATGCAGGGTGCAGCGGGTCAGGATCTGCTCGAGCGCGTCCAGTCCCGACAGGCGGAAGATCGTCAGGTGGAAAGCCATGTCGAGGATGATCAGGGCATATTCGTCGCCGGCTGCGGCGACGGCATCCATGTCGGCCTGTATGGCGTATAGCCGCTCCAGGCTGTCGCGCTCGACATGATGCACCGCCCGCAAGGCGCCACGGATCTCGACCCGGCGGCGCAGAGCCAGAATTTCCTCCGCCTCCTCCGGATCAAGCCTGGTCACCATCGTGCCGCGATGCCCGGAGCGGGTCACGAGCCCGTCCTCCTGCAGGCGCAGGAGCGCCTCGCGGATCGTGCCCTGGCTGCAACCATGCTCGCGCGCCATGCCGAGCTCGGTGAGAGCGCTCTCGGGACGCAACTCATTCAGCATGATCTGCCGCTTCAGTGACTCGTAGACGACGTCACGGGGCCTTCGAATCTGGTTCGGAATAAGCACATTCATCAATATCGATAATGATATCGATATTCGACATGTCAAGTCAGTTTGCGAGGGCTTGCTCGGACCTCGATCCCACGGCGCACTGTTGCAGCGGCGGTCAGGGGATGTATCGGCCTCGACGAAAACGACTCAGACCAGCGCTGGACAGCCGCAGGTAGTCCAATCGTCGGTGGCGGTGGACAAAGCGGCGCGTCCAGGCGCTCATTCTCGACGCTTGCCAATAATGAATTCCGCCTGCTTCGGCGCCAGCATTGCTAGCGGATACTCAAACTCAGAGGGCTGACTTGGGAGAACCAAGCGCGAGATGCCCAGAGACAGAAAGGGCGAGCAGCAGGGAGGATATGTGTTGCGAATGCTTGAGAATTCCATCGTGTAGCCGATCCAAGATCTCCCGCACGGGCATAAGATGAACGCTCATCCCCTCTTCGCTGGCGTCCAGTTTCCGGCTCCCCGTCAACTCTGCCCCCATAGCAAGATAGACGTGGACCCTGTTCGGTTGGGTGGCTGGGTTGGCGAAGAGCGAAGAAACGAGGCGCAACTCCGTCGCGCGATAGCCGGTCTCCTCCTCGAGTTCACGTGCAGCTGATCGCCCCGGGTCGAGATCACCTTCGTCCATCGTCCCTCCTGGCAGCTCCAGGAAAGTATCCGCCGCGCCGTGCCTGTACTGGCGGACCAAAACAATCTCGTCGCAGGGCGTGATCGCGACCGTTTGAACCCAATCGGGATAAGTAAGTACGTAGTAGGGCGAGACCCTGTGCCCTGTCGGCGTCAGGCACTCATCCGCCCTGACGTCAATCCAGCGATCTTTCAGCAATGTCCTGGAAGAGAGGGTACGCCATTTCATGTCCATAGTTTTAGCTATACCCAGCACGCCATGGCGCGCCAAGGCGGCGGTGTCGCCCGCAGTGACCCTCAATGCGATCGTCACATTAGAATCGAGGCGGCGAGAGCTAGCCGCTCAATCGCGGCCTCAACACCGCGCCGACATCTTGTCCGGAACCACCCGCGTGCCTGGCAGCGGGATCTGAACCTGATACGGGCGTGATCTCGCCATTGCCTGAGTGAATGGACCTGCAGAGCCCACGGCAGCGGCAAATCGACACCACCATATGCTTGGCCCCCGCCGAGGCGGAACGAAATGCGGTCAATCCGCTTTATCTATCTGATATAGTGGAGTTTTTGGTGAGCGGGGAGGGGATCGAACCCTCGACCACATGATTAAAAGTCACGTGCTCTACCACTGAGCTACCCGCCCTCACAGGGCGCTGACATACGGACGCCCCGCCCGCCGGTCAACATCGTTCGCACACTCCCGTCATTGTTCGATGGCTTTGAGATGTGGCAGAAGCGCTCCGGAGGATCCGCATGACCGATTTGCCCACCCTGTCCGAGATCAAGGCCGCCAAGGCTCTTGTGGACACTGTCTTCCCGGGAACGCCGCAATATGCCTGGCCGCTGCTGCA
>NZ_JBFTRC010000265.1:0-6166 GCF_056399325.1 Allobosea sp. 01N443 | reverse complement strand
GGATGTCGACCAGCCCCTGCTGTGCGAGGCGGATCAGGGCCTCGCGAACCGGCGTGCGCCCGACCCCGACGAGATCGATCAACTGGGCTTCGGTCAGCACCGCGCCGGGCCTCAGGGAGAGCGTCACGATGGCCTCCTCGAGACGGCGATAGGCGGTCTCCGAGAGGCTCGTCGCAGCGCCGGGCGGAACACGCACATCCGTCTCGGGAGGCAGCTGGGTTTCTTCGTTGGAGCGCATGCTCATTTCGCTCCCGCGGGACGGAAGGCGAGGATTGACGCGACATCCAGCATTGATATATCACCATGACCGATACGGGCCGGCCGCAGCCGCAATGCAATCTGCAAGCGAAACGTCCTCATACGCAAGAAGCATTCTGCGATGACGAAATGCATCAGCGCCCTGCCTTCCGGACCACCAGGCTCACGCCCCACTGACGAGCTCGACTTCGCCGAGATCGCCCCGCGCCGATCGCTTCGCGGCGCATATCGGCGTCGACGATCTCTCGCCAAATCTGGTTGCAGGGCCGAGACCGGAGCAATCCGTCGCTGGACCTATTCGCGGCTCGACGTCGCGGCGCGACTCGGCCAGAACATCAAGCTGGTCGAGGCGGCGGTGATCAACTCGCGTGATCGCCACATGTATCGCACGGGAGGGTGCGGAGCGCGCCTGCCTTGCGGCCGTCGTCAAGGCAGCGGAAGCCAAGTGGCTAGCCTGCCGAAACTCTGATCCATTCTCCGGGAGGTACCGTGGCCTTTACCTGCACGACACCCGCCGTTCCAACCGTCCAGCAGGACGACGAGACGATCCGCATCACCCGTTGGGACTTCGAGCCCGGTGCCGTGACCGGCTGGCACAGCCATGGCTGGCCCTATTTCGTCATCATGCTGTTCGACGGCACGCTGCGCATCCATGACGGGACGAATGTCACCGACGTTCCGTTGGCTCAGGGCCAGGCCTATATGCGCCCGGCCGGCATCCAGCATGACGTGATGAACGGCTCGGACCATCCGATCGCCTTTATCGAGATCGAGGTGAAGAAGCCGGGCGCCCTGAAGGAGCTCAGCCTTTCATGAAGATCGCGATCGTCGGAGCAGGCATTGTGGGCATCGCCACTGCGCATGCCCTGCTTGACGACGGTCACGAGGTTCTGATCATCGATAAGGAAGGGCCGGCCTTCGGCCCTTCACGCGGCAATGCCGGCTGGATCGCACACACGGACATCCTGCCGATTGCGAGCCCGAAGAACCTGCGGCAGGTGCTGAGATTCCTGGCCGATCCGCTTGGACCGCTCGCCATCCGCCCTGTCTATCTGCCAAAGCTCCTGCCCTGGCTCGTCCGCTTCATCCTGGCCGCGCGCCCAGCCGCCTATGAACGCTCGATCCAGGGCCTCGGCGCCCTGCAGCAACAGGCGTTGCCGGCCTGGCTGAAACTGGCCCAGACCACGCATCTCAGCCGCCACATTCATCGCAATGGCGGTCTCTACGCCTTCACCGACAACGCCGCCTTCGCGGAAGCTAGGCGTATTGCGCAGCGGCAGGCCGAATTTGGCATCAAGGTCGAGATGATCGGCCCTGACGTGCTTCGCCAATTCGAACCCGCCCTGAAGGACCGCTTCGTCGGAGCAGCGTTCCACCCCGAGACCGCCCATATCAGCGACCCGCTCGAACTGTCGCTCGCCCTTTTCGAGGCGGCGCTGGCGCGCGGCGCCCAATTCGAGAAGGCCGAGGTCATCAACCTCTCAATGGCCGCGCGCCCTGCCCTGATCGGCCGCGACGGCTGGCAGCGCGTGGTCGACCGCGCCGTGATCGCCGCAGGAGCCTGGTCGAGGCCGCTCGCTGCCGCTCTCGGAAACGCTGTGCCGCTCGAGACCGAGCGCGGCTACAATGTCAGCTTCCCCGGCAGCACGGGGCTGACATCCCGGCCCATCGGTTTCGAAGGGCATGGCTTCGTCATGACCCCGCTCGACAGCGGCTTGCGCATTGGCGGCGCGGTCGAGTTCGGTGGCCTCGATGCACCACCCAATCCCGCGCGGACGCGGGCGCTCTATGATAAGGCCGCCAACCTCGTCGACGGCTTGCCTGCCTTCGGCAGTGGCCGTCTCTGGATGGGTTTCCGGCCGTCATTGCCGGATTCCCTACCGGTGATCGGCAAGGCAGCGCGCAACCCAAGCGTCGTGCTCGCCTTCGGACACGGCCATTACGGCATGACGCAATCTGCGGTGACCGGCGGCCTCGTCGCCGATCTGATCGCCGGTCGCCCGTCGGCGATTGATCTCGGCCATTTCAGCCCGAACCGGTTCTGAGGGGCGGCATGGCTGATCCCGACCTGATCATCCATATCAATGGTTGGCCGGGCTGCGGGAAACTGACCATCGGCCGCGAGCTGGCGAAGCGGCTGGGCGCGCCCCTCACATCCCCCGACGCACGACCATGCCGCCAAGGGCGGCAGTGCCAGGACGTTATTATACCTTCGATCGAGGGCTGGCCCCGGATGATCGACGACAGCACGATCGTCACCGACGATCGCGCCCCGCAGACCCGCGGCTGCAAGGTGACCGATCGCACCCGACAGCCCCTGCCAACACCCGTTTTACTTGCACGAAGGAGGATGCCGCACCGCACAACAGACAATCATCTTGCGCCAAATTGGCGCTGCACTGCACAGAATTCTGCCTGTTTCGAGAGCAAGCGGTCCGAGATTGCTTTTGACAGAAATATGGCATGGGTGGATTGTCGCAGGCGCAAGCCATTGGTAGCTCTGCATAGCAATCGCATCCCGCATGCGTCGGCGTCATGCCGGCGAAGAGAACGGGAGCTGGTTCGAGGGGTTAGACGTCGTCAATGGAAGTATTCCTCCAGCAGCTCATCAACGGGCTGACCCTGGGGTCGATCTACGGCCTCATCGCCATCGGCTACACGATGGTCTTCGGAATCATCGGCATGGTGAACTTCGCCCATGGCGACGTTTTCATGCTCTCCGCGTTCATTGCGCTGATCTTCTTCATGCTGATCGCCTCCTGGTTCGGCGCCGGCCTCATCGTCCTGGCATTGATCTTCGTGCTGGTGCTGGCGATGTTCTTCACGTCGCTGTGGAACTGGACGATCGAGCGTGTCGCCTACCGGCCGCTGCGCGGTTCCTTCCGACTGGCCCCACTGATTTCGGCCATCGGCATGTCGATCTTCCTGACGAATTTCGTCCAGGTCGTGCAGGGCCCGCGCAACAAGTCGATCCCGCCAATGCTGAACAAGTCGATCACGCTGATCGACAGCGCGACCTACACGGTCCAGATCTCCTACAAGCAGATCGTCATCATCCTCACCACCGCGATCCTGCTCGCCGCCTTCTGGTTCATCGTGCAGAAGACCTCTCTGGGTCGCGCCCAGCGCGCCTGCGAACAGGACMGCAAGATGGCCGGCCTGCTCGGCATCGACGTCGACCGCACCATCTCCATCACCTTCGTGATGGGCGCAGCGCTCGCCGCCGTCGCCGGTGTGATGTACCTCGTGCTCTACGGCGTCGTGAATTTCGCCGACGGCTTCACGCCAGGCGTGAAGGCCTTCACCGCGGCGGTTCTGGGTGGCATCGGCTCCCTTCCCGGCGCCGTGATCGGCGGATTGCTGATCGGCCTGATCGAAGTGTTCTGGTCCGCCTATTTCACCATCGACTACAAGGACGTCGCCGCCTTCTGCATCCTTGCGGTGGTGCTCGTCTTCATGCCGTCCGGGATCCTCGGTCGTCCCGAAGTCGAGAAGGTCTGACGCATGGCTCCCGTCACACAGTTACCGGCCGCACGCCAACTCGACATGATGAAGGCGCTGAAGGAAGCCGCCTTCGCCGCCGTCGTCACCTTCGGCCTGTGCATCCCCATCATCGCCTGGGGCACACGCCAGAACCTCGACAACGTCCTCGTCCTCGATCCACGTTGGGACGCCGTCGCCTGGGCTGTTGCGATCATCTTCGTCGGCCGCTTCCTGATGGCGTTGCGCCAGCAGAAGCGCGGCGAAGGCAAATCGGTGGTGCGGCTGCTGCCACATGGCACGATCGGCTTCTTCCAGCGCCATTCGCGCCTGTTCTCACTGGCCGGGCTCGGCTTTCTCGTCACTTTCCCGATCATTGCCATCACGCTGGCGGGCTGGGGCGGCGCGCTGAAGTGGATCGACAATTTTGGCGTTCAGATCCTGATCTACGTCATGCTCGGCTGGGGGCTGAACATCGTTGTCGGCCTCGCCGGCCTGCTCGATCTCGGATATGTCGCCTTCTACGCCGTCGGCGCCTATTCCTACGCGCTGCTCGCCAAGAATTTCGGCCTGTCCTTCTGGATCCTGCTGCCGATGTCCGGGATCCTCGCGGCCTTCTGGGGCATGCTGCTCGGCTTCCCCGTCCTCAGGTTGCGCGGCGACTATCTCGCTATCGTCACCCTCGCCTTCGGCGAGATCATTCGCCTCATCCTGATCAATTGGGTCGAGTTTTCGAACGGCTATGCCGGCATCTCCGGGATTCCGCGCCCCACCTTCTTCGGCATCCCGTTCACGGCCGCCGATGATGGCTTTGCCGCAGTGTTCGGGCTCGAATTCTCGCCGCTCTATCGCACCATCTTCCTCTACTACGTCATCCTCGGACTGGCCCTGCTCACAGCGTTCGTCACGCTGAGGCTGCGTCGCCTGCCGGTCGGACGCGCCTGGGAGGCGCTACGAGAGGACGAGATCGCCTGCCGCTCGCTCGGCATCAACACCACCAACACCAAGCTGACGGCCTTTTCGCTCGGTGCAATGTTCGGTGGCTTCGCTGGCTCATTCTTTGCTGCACGCCAGGGCTTCATCTCGCCTGAGTCTTTCGTCTTCATGGAATCGGCGATCATTCTCGCCATCGTCGTGCTCGGCGGCATGGGCTCGCTCTGGGGCGTCGCCATCGCGGCCAGCGTGATGATCGGCGGCACCGAACTCCTGCGCGAACTCGATTGGCTGAAGCAGATCTTCGGCCCCGATTTCGATCCGACCAAATACCGCATGCTGATCTTCGGCTTCGCCATGGTCGTAATCATGATCTGGAAGCCACGCGGACTGATATCGACACGCGAGCCGACAGCCTTTCTCAAGGAGAAGAAGGCGATCTCGGCCGATATGGTCCAGGAAGGCCACGGCTGATGACAACCCCTCCTCTGCTTCAGGTCGAACATCTGACGATGCGCTTCGGCGGCCTCACCGCCGTCAACGATCTTTCCTTCGAGGCACGCAAGGGCGACATCACCGCCCTGATCGGCCCCAACGGAGCCGGCAAGACCACCGTCTTCAACTGCATCACGGGCTTCTACAAGCCGACCGAAGGCATGATCACGCTGACCCAGGACAGCGGCGCGAGCTTCCTGCTCGAGCGCATGCCCGACTTCCGGATTTCCTGGAAGGCCAAGGTCGCCCGCACCTTCCAGAACATTCGCCTGTTCGGCGGCATGACCGTGCTGGAGAATCTGCTTATCGCGCAGCACAACCCGCTGATGATCGCGTCGGGCTTCACCTTCCTCGGCGTGCTCGGCATCGGCGGCTACAAGGCGCGCGAGAAGGAAGCGATCGAGAAGGCCAAGTTCTGGCTGGAGAAGATCAACCTGATCGATCGCGCCGACGATCCGGCCGCCGACCTGCCCTATGGCGATCAACGCCGCCTCGAGATCGCGCGCGCCATGTGCACCGACCCCGTGCTGCTCTGCCTGGACGAACCCGCGGCGGGCTTGAACCCGCGCGAGAGCCACGATCTCAACACGCTTCTGCTCTCGATCCGCAAGGATATCGGCACGGCCCTGCTGCTGATCGAGCATGACATGTCGGTGGTGATGCAGATTTCCGATCACGTCGTGGTGCTCGACTATGGCACCAAGATCTCCGACGGCACCCCGGCCGAGGTGCAGGCCGATCCGCGCGTGATCGCGGCCTATCTCGGCGTCGACGACGAGGAAGTCGCCAAAGTGGAAGCAGAGGTCGGATTGTGATGACGGACGCCGCGCCTCTGCTCTCCGTTCGCGGGGTCAAGACCTATTACGGCAAGATCATCGCTCTGAAGGGCGTCGATGTCGACGTGCATGAGGGTGAGATCGTGACGATGATCGGCGCCAACGGCGCCGGCAAATCGACGCTGATGATGACGATCTTCGGCAATCCGCAGGCCCGCGAAGGC
>NZ_JBFTRC010000264.1:0-6251 GCF_056399325.1 Allobosea sp. 01N443 | reverse complement strand
CGATAAGCCAAGGGCCCCGATCGGGGCCCTTGGCTTATCGTCTCACATCGCCAGCGCTGGCCTGGTTTTGCTCCGCCCAAGTGGCCTGGAATCCGGCCGCCGTTGACAGATGCAACATCCGCCGCGGTCCTGYAGCCTAGCGCCATTAACTTCGCCTGACTCGCCGGACCGACACCCCAAATGTCGCCGAGCTCGACAAGGGGCAGCCATTCTTCCCGAGCGGTAGCGCTGGTCAGGTCGCATACCCCCAGCAATTGCGGAGTGGATTTGGCGATCTTGTTGGCCAGTTTCGCCAGGGTCTTGGTGGGGCCGATCCCGACGCACGTGGGGATTCCTGTCCATGTCGAAACCGACGATCGCAGGTCCCGCGCGAACTCCTCCCGCTTTTCTGGCTCGATCTGCGCGACGTCCAAAAAACTCTCATCGATCGAATAGATTTCGATGTCAGGGGAGAAACGTTGATAGACCTCGTTCATGCGGCGGCTCATGCCGCCATAGAGACTATAATTTGAAGAGAAAACGACCACGCCGTTATCGCGGCAGAGGTCGCGCATCTTGAACATGGGCTCGCCCATCTTAATGCCGAGTGCCTTAGCCTCGGATGTGCGAGCCACAGCGCAGATCGTGTAATCGGGCTTGGCTGATTGCGACCGTCGCGGATCGTGGCACCCTGCTCGGTTGTGCAACTCGGTCGGCCCCTGAAGGCATCCGACCACCGTTCAGGAGCGGAATGCCATGCGCTACTATGCCGGCTTGGATGTGTCGTTGGCCGAGACTTCGATCTGCGTCGTTGACGAGGAAGGAAGGTTGGTCCGCGAAGGGAAAGCGCCGAGCGAGCCCGACGCCATCGCAAACTGGCTGGCTGAGCTTCGCGTTCCCTTCACACGCGTCGGACTGGAGACCGGGGCACTCGCCGGATGGCTTGCGGAGGGGATGACCGAGCTCGGCGTTCCCGGTGTCGTCTGTATGGATGCCCGACACGCCCGCGCTGCCATGACGGCCATGACCCACAAGACCGATCGCAACGATGCGAGAGGGCTTGCGCAGATGTTGCGCACCGGCTGGTTCCGATCGGTGCATATGAAGACGCGCAGCACGATGGAGCTGCGCACGCTACTCACCAGCCGCAAGACCCTTGTGCTGAAGATCGGTGACATCGAGAACCAGATCCGGGGTTCACTTTGCCTCTTTGGTATCAAGATCGGCACGTCGAAGCGCCGGACCTTCGCCGAGCGTGTCCGCGAGTTGACCACGAACCTGCCTCGCATCGCCGCGATCCTGGAGGAACTCCTGGCGGCTCACACCGCCATGCTGCGGTCCCTGGATCGGATCAACCGAATGGTGCTGGCGATCGCCCGCGAGCATGAAGTGTGCCGGCGTCTGATGACGGTTCCCGGGGTCGGCGCGATCGTCGCACTCACCTACATCGCCGCAATTGAGGATCCGGCACGCTTCTCCAAATCCCGATCTGTGGGCGCCCTGCTCGGCATGGTGCCGCGAAAGCACCAATCCGGCGAGGTGGACCGAAATGGACGTATTACGAAGACCGGCGACAGCGAGGCGCGGTCGATGCTGTTCGAGGCAGCCCATGTCATGCTGCATCGGGTGAAGAGTTGGTCGGTGCTGCGCGCCTGGGGTATGAAGGTCGCGCATCGCCAAGGCAACAAGCGAGCGACGGTGGCCCTGGCGCGCAAGATTGCGGTGGTGATGCACCGCATGTGGGTCGACGGTACGACATTCCGCTTCAGGGCAACCGGGAATGCTGCGGCATCGACCACGGCATGCACTGCGTAGGTTCGGCACGGCCGTGAAGAGGTAAGACCGGGCTCGCCTGGTCTTTCTGGATCGTCCTCACGGGGACGGGCGAGGAGATGAAGCCGTAATGACGGGTGAGCTGGCTCAACGCCAAGCCCGCTGTCGCATATAGGCTCGCCTCCTTTCGGAACGCGATCTTGTGGCGGCCGATGGGCCGACCCCGGACAGAAGCCAAGAGCCCCGTGAGTGCGAGCCCAGATTATCAAACTGTCGGCCTCGGACGATCACGCTCGGTCGAGGGAGGGCAGCTTTCGACCCTAGCTGGCGCTTGGGTCGACCTATCTATCGGACGCACTGCCCACTACCAACCCAAGTTCGGGCAGGACAAAAAGGCGACGTGTGGTTCCCGACTCTTGGTAGAAGCTGCCTGGTCGCTTCAGCGCTTCCGGTATCCCATATGGCCAAAGCCACGAATGCTTCTGACCACAATGGAGGTTCGGCGGCAGCCCCTCCGAAAAGAACGATGCCGGGACAGGCGTCTCCTTCCACTCGCCATGGAAGTACGATCTGGTTGCTTGATTGTCTGGATTATTGATGTCGGTGAAGAAGCCGATGCCCTTTGATTTGATCGCCGCGATAGTCTGCTCACTCAGGCTGAAAGAAAATGCACCTTGGTGGCCGAGAAGGAGCGAGCAGCTACCTTCGGTGTAGAGCCAACCCGTTTGAAGCTTCTGAGGCACGGTGCCTCTTTGTAGGCTGCGGTTCATCAGCGAATAGCCGCCCCATGCCAAGCCGAGGAGCGCGAGGCCAATGACGGCACGTTTCACAACAATCCGACGCAGAATTACCCCCGCGAAAAGAGAGCCTTTCGCATCAAGGTTACGGCACTGTGGGAATGTCAGCAAACTACCCGAACGCCCTTTCACCGAGCGTCGCGGTGGGTTTTCGCTTGACGGCAAAGGCCCGATTACAGAAGCCGTCATTATTGGAAAGTACGATGACCGGGCGGCTTTTTAATCTTGGATCGAAAACCCGCTCGCAGCTGCAATAAAAGCTGTTCCCATCGATCAAGGCGAATGACCTGGTCATCGCCTGAAGCGCCTTACTGCATTTGTGACGACTCCAAAGATTTCGATGTCTGGATCCGGGCCGGGGTTGAACTCAGGATAGCGGCGATTGCCGAAAACGAGCCGGGGTCGACCGTTCTCGACCCCAAACACTTTCACGCTTCGCTCGCCGTTGACGTCGACCACCACAGGATCTCCGTCGCGAGGAGCGAGAGACCGATCGACCGTGATGAGGCTGCCATCAAAGATGCCCAGGTCGATCGCGCTGTCGCCCGAAACCGTCATGATGAAGGTCGCCGGCGCATTCTTGATAAGCGTCCGCGAAAGATCGATCGGAGCATCAAGATAATCATCAGCCGGGGAGGGGAATCCCGCGCAAACCCTGTTGCTGAATAGCTGAACCAGGAGCGGAGCGCTAAGCGCGACCGCACGGGCGGGGAGGGGGAATACTTGGGCTTGGCGCTGAGATGGCGACCTCGAAAGCCGGATTATGGGCCGATGGATGGTCAGCATGCGCGCGCCCTCGAAAAGAGAACATAACTAGAACAACGCGCGGGGCTGAGGTGTCAAGATTGGAAGCCACCATATTCCTCAGGGCGGGAAAATGCGGTCACAGAGTTCCGGATAAACGCGCGCTCGTACCGGATCTTGCTCGGAACGTTTCCCTGCCGCCGCTAGTTCGGAGTCGTTGTGAGTGGAGTTGCGTCAATGTGCGCGCGTCGCGTTTTGCGCTCCGGCCCGGCGGTCGACATCACCAGAAGTCCTCTCCCGAAGCGCCGCGATGCGCGCCAAAGAGCGCTGGCCTTCGATCCTATGCCCGACAGGGTCGAACCTTGCTTGGCGTTGCTGGCCGTCAAGCCGCCGAGTGGGGATCAATGGGCCTTCGAGGTGAAATGGGACGGCTACCGGCTCGCCATCCATGTAGAGCCCGGCCGGAAGGTCCGGATACTGACCCGGGGCGGGCATGACTGGACGCAGCGTTTCCCGACGATCGCCCATGACATGCGCGAGCTCGGCGTCGATAGTGCCATCCTGGACGGGGAGGCCGTGGTTCTCGACCAGCGCGGCGCTTCGGATTTCGGCGCGCTGCAGCAGGCGCTGGGTGGGCGAGGGGGCAAGCGATCGGCCGCAGGCGCACTGCTTTATGCTTTCGACCTACTCTATCTCAACGGTCGCGACCTGCGAGCGCTCCCTTTGGCCGAACGGCGCAGCATGCTCGCAGGCTTGATTGGGAGCCAGCACAGCTCGATCCGGCTGAGCGAAGAAGTCAACGCCGAAGGCGCCGCGTTCCTGAAGCTAGCCTGTGAGATGGAACTAGAGGGCATCATCGCCAAGCGCGTTGACGCTCCATATCGATCCGGTAGGGGTGGCGAGTGGCTGAAGATCAAATGCGTCCAATCTGAGACCTTTCTCATCATTGGCTGGGTGGCATCAGCATCAGCGTTTGGGGGGATCGGCCGCCTCCTGCTCGCGGCACGCCGCGGAAATGCTCTGGTCTATGTCGGCAGCGTCGGGACGGGCTTTACGGCGAAGTCGGCGACTGAGCTGCGTCGTAGACTGATGAGCATCCTGATCGAGAAACCTACTGTCGCCGGCGTCGCGAAGAAGGGCATACGCTGGGTCGAGCCGACGATCGCTGCCGAGGTCGCGTTCCGCGCCTGGACCAATGACGGCAAGCTGCGCCACGCCTCCTTCAAGGGTGTGCGGGACGATGCCGATGTAGGCGATATCTTTCAGGTGAAGCGATCCATAACCGGCTCGGCGAGCGGAGATGTATAAGGTGTTGTTTAGCGGGCGCCCCCCCGTCGCGACCGGTTCGGCCGGGACCAATGACTCAGCGCTAGCACACAAATGGGCTTGCGATTGAGCCGGGGACGCACTAAATTACTTGGGTCATGGGCCGCCACACGTCCTCTTCGGGGGAGTGCAAAAGGGCGGTTCTTCATTTTTTGATGGCCTTGATTCCCTTTACGAAGCCGCACGCTACAGCTGCTCAACGAGTAGCGCATTTGCGCGCAAAGGGACTGATCATCAACCGCCCCAATGTGGCAGCCCGCAAGATCGAACTCGTCGGCTACGAGCGCCTGCGGATTTACTTTCTCAGCCGACGCGACCTGACCCTACCTCATCGGCCCTTCCGGCCCGGGACCACCTATCACCATATCCTTCGCTTGTATCAGTGCGACATGGAAATTCGCTCCGCCTGCTTTGCCGCAGTCGGCACTTTCGAGTTGCTCTTTCGCAACGCGTTGTCAGAAGCATTGAGCCAGGCCAACGGTAGTCACCCGTACTACGATCACTCCTTGTTCAAGGATGCCGCGGCCAATCTCGAAGCACTTCGATATTTCATCGGTGTGTTCGAGAAATCGAAGGATCAGCGGGCCAGACATTATAAGCAGCGCTATGGCGCGCCTGTCTTGCCCCCGATTTGGACGATAAAGGAATTTCTGACCTTCGGAGCCACTTCACGGCTTTATCAGTGTCTAGAAGGCTCTGTCCGAACGGCAATCGCGCGCCAATTTGGTGTTGCATCAGATGCCATATTCAAAGACTGGATCGAGTGCCTTGTCGATCTGCGCAACATATGCGCTCACCACGATCGCCTGTTTAATCGCCGGTTTCAGAAGCAGCCTCCGAATTACAGGCGAGCCGGAGTGCCGACCGCTTCCGTGCACACGCTCAAGGCTATCCTGGAATGCCTCGATCACCTCTTAGACTCGGCCGGCGCAAGCGCGCATATAACCAACAGGGTCGAAAGGATCATCCGGCGGTTTCCTGAAGTGCAGTTATCGGAAGCTGGTTACTGACGGCAGCTTCGCCGKGTTTCACTGCCGAAAGAGCTTCACGGATCCGCATGACGGTCTGACGGCTCACGTTGTAGTGCTTCGCCAGCGGCGCCACCTTTTGTCCATTTTGCAGTGCGGATTTAATTTCGGCGCGCTGCGAGGAGGTGAGGGCGGTAGGCCTTCCGAGTTTCCTTCCCTCTGACTTCGCGCGACGTAGTCCGGCATTGGTCCTCTCGATGAGAAGATCCCGCTCGAATTGCGCGACCGCGTTTATGACGTTCATGGTCATCTTGCCGGCCGGGCTCGCGAGGTCGACCCCTCCCAGCGCCAGGCAATGAACCCGGATACCAATTTCCTCGAGCCTATGTACGGTCGAGCTGACGTCGATCGTATTTCGGCCGAGGCGATCCATTTTCGTGACAATCAGAATGTCGCCGCGCTCAAGCCTATCTAGCAGGCGGGTGAATCCTGGACGTGCTGAGATCGCCACGCTGCCGGAGACCGTCTCGGAGATGATCCGGTGCGGCTCGATCCTAAAGCCGGCGGCCTCAATTTCCTGAACTTGGTTCTCGGTGGTCTGGCCGTTGGTGGAGACCCGGACATAAGCGAAGGTGCGAGACATGGATTTCCGTCCGAAAAGGGT
>NZ_JBFTRC010000263.1:0-6347 GCF_056399325.1 Allobosea sp. 01N443 | reverse complement strand
GCTTCTATATCGGGGCGCTGGGCAGCCGGAAGACGCATGGCAGGCGCATCGAGCGCCTGACGGCGGCTGGCTTCGATGAGGCGACGCTGGCCCGCATCCATGCGCCGATCGGCCTGGACATCGGCGCGGTCTCTCCATCAGAGATCGCGCTCGCCATTCTCGGTGAGATCGTGATGACACTGCGTGGCCCGCGCAGGGCACTCTCATGAAATTCGGCCCGGTCGCTATCGCCGATGCCGTCGGCTCCGTTACGGCGCATTCGGTGCGGGCAGGCGAGGTCATCGTCCGCAAGGGGGCGACGATCACGGAGGATGATGCGCGCCGCCTGGCGGGAGCTGGCGTCACCGAACTGGTCGCAGTCCAGCTCGAAGCCGGCGACGTCGACGAGAATGTGGCTGCCGAACGTCTTGCCCGGGCGCTCGCCGGGCGCGGCGTGGTGACCGAGGCTCCCTTTACCGGCAGGGTCAATCTCTTTGCCGCGACTGCGGGTGTTCTGATGCTCGACGTGCCGGCGCTCGACGCCTTCAACACGATCGACGAGGCCATCACCGTCGCGACGCTGCCAGCCCTCAGAGCGGTCGTTGCGGGCGAAATGGTCGCCACCGTGAAGATCATTCCCTATGGCGTCCCGAGTCAGCGCGTCGACGACGCGATCGGGCGGATCGGAGCGATCCGGCCGATCGCGGTCACCGAATACCACCTCAAATCGGTGGCCGTGGTTTCGACATTACTGCCCGGTCTCAAGCCTTCGGTGGTCGACAAGACGCTGCGGGTAATGGCGGAGCGTCTTGCTCCGGCAGGTGCAAGGGTCGAATCGGACGAGCGTGTGCCGCATCAATCGGGGCCGCTCGCGGAATCCATCCGCAGGGCGGTGGCGGGACCTGCCGATATCGTCGTCGTCTTCGGTGCCTCGGCGATCACCGATCGCCGCGACGTGATCCCGCTGGCTCTGCAAGAGGCAGGCGGCCGCATCGAACATCTCGGCATGCCGGTCGACCCCGGCAACCTGCTGCTGCTCGGTGATCTTGACGGCAAGCTGGTGATCGGCGCGCCGGGCTGCGCCCGTTCGCCCAAGGAGAATGGGTTCGACTGGGTGCTGCAGCGCGCGCTAGCCGGTGTTCCCGTGACCCGTGCGGACATTCAGAAGATGGGGGTCGGCGGCCTGCTGATGGAGATCGTCACGCGGCCGCAGCCGCGTGCACCTGGCCATCAGGCTGTGGCACCCGTTGCCGGGCTTGTGCTCGCGGCCGGGCGCTCGACCCGGATGGGGGAATGCAACAAGCTGCTGCAGACGGTACGTGGCGAGCCTCTCGTTCGTCATGCCGTGAAGGCGCAGCTCGCCTCCCGCGCTGCGCCCGTATTGGTGGTCACCGGGCATCAGGCGGCCGAGGTCAGGGCGGCGCTCGCGGGGCTCGATGTCGCATTTGTGGACAACCCCGATTTCGCGGCCGGCCTATCCAGCTCGGTCCGCGCCGGCCTCAGAGCCTTGCCGGACGATGTCCCGGGTGCGGTGGTCTCGCTCGGCGATATGCCGAACGTGACCCCGCAGGTGATCAATCGGCTGGCCGAGGCCTTCGCCGACCGGCCCGACGCTCTCGCCGTGGTGCCAACCCTGTTCGGTCAGCGCGGCAACCCGGCGCTGTTGTCGCGTGCGCTTTTCCCGGCGGTGGAGCGCCTCTCGGGCGACCAGGGGGCTCGCCGCCTGCTGGACGCCGCCGGAGAGTCGGTCGTGGAGGTGCCGCTCGACGATCCCGCGATTGCGATCGATGTCGATACGCCTGAGGCCCTGAAGGCACTGACGGGATAGAGCCCTGGTAGACCTGACATTGCCCGCGGGCTGTACGCTGTAACCTAGATACGCGCAGCCACGCGGGGGGGCCCGCTCGCGCCGCGGCGACCAACGATGGTCGCGGATGCAGGCGATGTGCTGTCGCTTTGGCATTGGTTTTGCAAGCTTTTGTTAACCAGGCAGGCGCAGCCTCAAGAAATCGGCTACACTTTCATCGCATCGCGACGAGGGAGGGGGCGATGGTATCAGAGGACTTCATAAAGCAGCTCAAGGGCTACGGACTGACCACGGCGACGATCCTCTATCGCATGCCGGATCATCCCAGTGTGCTGCAGACTTTCATCTGGCAGCATTATGATGTGGCGCCGCGCTTTCCGGTGCTCCGCGATTTCCTCGACTTCTGGCGTCGTGAACTCGATGGACCGCTGCATTCAGTGGTCGTTGCGCATTCGCGTCTGCTCAGGCCGGCTGAGATCGTAAACGTCAACGGCGTGCTGACGCTGCATTGAGCGTCTGCGCCAAGGGCGCTTGTTGGGCAAAGGGCGAGCGTGCTAGGTCGCAGCTCCCCAATGGCAGACCATCACGCTTGTCATCGCCCTTGCGCACATCCGGACTGCTGACGGCTCTCGCGACCTTACCCGGTGAGCGTATTCCCGTCGGAACCATCGTCGCAGCTCTGAAGGATCGGACCTACGCACTGCTCGTGGTCCTGCTCGGGCTGCCGAACTGCCTGCCTATGCCGCCGCCCATTCCGCTGGTCTGCGGGCTCGTGCTTGCCTTCGTGGCGGCGCAGATGCTGGCCGGGCGCGCCATGCCGTGGTTGCCCGAGGGGCTGCTCGACAAGACCATCGGCAAACCGGAACTGGCGAAGGCCGTGTCGCGCGCGTTGCCTCCACTGGTCCGGCTGGAACGGATTTCGCGGCCGCGCCTGACGATGCTGGGAGGGACGGTCGCGATCCCGATCCTTGGCCTGCTGATCTTGATCCTCGCGCTTGGCCTCGTGGTGTCGGCACCGTTCATCGGACAGATCCCGCTCGGTCTTGCCGTGTGCCTGGTGGGGCTGGGGCTGGTCGAGCGCGACGGGCTGTTCATCATCGCGGGGACGCTGGTCGGTATTGGCGGCCTTGTCCTGAGCGCCGGATTTGCCTACGCGATCGTCAGCGGAATCTCCGAACTGATCTGACGATCGGCCCGGTCAGGCGGCAACGAGACTGGCGGCGAATGGCATGTCGAGGGCGCGCAGCCGCTCGATCTCCTCAGGCGGAACTGCCTTGGAGAACAGGAAGCCCTGCAGTTCGTGGCAACCGATCGCCTGCAGGAAGCGGTGCTGCTCGGGCGTCTCGACGCCCTCGGCGCAGACCCGCAGGCCGAGAGCCCGGCCGAGATGCACGATCGAGTGGACAAGGATCGCGGATTCGCCAGTCGTCTCCATATATTCCAGGAAGGACCGGTCGATCTTGATCTTGTCGAAGGCGAAGCGCCGCAAGTAAATCAGGCTGGAATAGCCGATCCCGAAATCGTCGAGCGCGAGGCCGACACCATAGGCGCGCAGATCCATCAGCGCGGCCTCGGCGGCGTCGGCGTCTTCGACGACGACGCCTTCAGTCAGCTCCAGCTCGAGACGGCTCGGATCGAAACCGGTTTCCTCGATGATCCGGATGGTATTCTGGACGAAATCCTTGTGTCGGAACTGCACCGGCGAGACGTTCACGGCAAGCCGCAACTCCGGCCAGTGCTTTGCCTCGAGGCAGGCGCGGCGCAGCACCCATTCGCTCAGCGGCACGATCAGCCCGCGCTCCTCCGCGATGGCGACGAACTCCGAGGGGGGAACCATGCCATGGAGCGGATGTGGCCACCGCACGAGGGCCTCGACACCGGTGATGACGGTTCCGTCGACGGAGACCTGGGGCTGGAAGTGCAGCTGCAGCTCGTCTCTTGCTATCGCCTTGCGCAGGTCTTCTTCGACCACGCGCTTCATCTGGAGCGCGCGGTTCATGCGCGGCTCGAAGAAGGAGTAGCGGTTCCGGCCCTCGTTCTTGGATTGGTAGAGCGCCGTATCGGCCAGTCTGAGCAGCGTCTCGCGGTCGTGCCCGTCCTGGGGAGCGAGCGCAATGCCGATCGAGCAACCGATCACGGTGTCGATGCCCATCAGGTTGAAGGGGCGCGTCAGCGCTTCGAGAATGCGCTCTCCCAGTGCAGCGCTGCCGCTGGCATCGTGCAGGTTGGTCTGGATGATGCCGAACTCGTCGCCGCCAATGCGAGCGACGGTATCGCCGGTCCGCATGACGCCTGCGAGTCGTTCGGCGACCTGCCGGATCAGCTCGTCGCCGGCCTTGTGGCCATAGGTATCGTTGACGGATTTGAAGCGATCGAGATCAAGCAGGAGTACGGACAGCCCGGTCTTGGTCCGGCTGATCTGAGCCAGCTCCTGGTCGAGCCTGAGATCGAAGGTCCGACGGTTGGGCAGCAGCGACAGTTCGTCCTGTGCGGCAAGGCGCTGGATCTGCACTTCGCGCAGCCGGATTTCATTGGCCGCTCCGCGCAGACGGCGGATCGCATAGAGCAGGATGCCGGCAAAGATCAGCCCGGCTGCCGCCAGCGCCCAGATGAACTGCCGGATCATGGCATCCCCGGGGCGCTCCGGTGTCCAGGTCAACCAGGCCCTGGTGACGCCGTCGGGGGCGGCGAGGTCGCGGCGCACCAAGGGATTGGCTGGCATCGTCCGGGTGATGCGCAGGCCGTTGATGCGATAGCGCGTGGCCATCTCGTCGAAGATCGTGCTCGTCACGCGCCGATAGCCGATAAGGTTGACCGGCGCGTCCGCCTTCAGAAGGTGGAGATTGAGAAGCTGCTCGAGATCGGCGGTCAAAATGGCCAGGACTTCGTGGCCATCATAGATCAGGCTCGAACGAAAGCCTGGCATGAACCCTGCGCGGGTGGCTGCATTGTCGTTCGCTGGCTTTTGTGACGGGCTCGGGAGTGTGGGGTCAAAGAGACGCAGGCCCTCGTAGCCCGCCTGATAGGCTTCGACGTTGTTCTCGACGCCTGCCAGGACGCGGCCGCTCCTGGTGACGAGATAGACGCCGTCAAATTCCTCAAAGCGCTGGCTCAGCTTCGTGAAGGCCCACCTCAGTGTTGCCGCCGGAATGGCCGGGTGGAAGGCCGCCTGAAGCGTGCCGGTAGACGCCAGGCTTTCCAGCCGTAGGCGCCGCAGCCGAAGCTGGTTCTCCATCGCGGCCTCGATCCGGTCGCGCTGACGGGTTGCTTCGACGGTATTCGCGTTATGCGCAATCGTCAGGACGACGGTGATCGCTGCAGCCATGACCAGCAAAAAGGCACAGGCGAGCGTCGTCACGGTGCTGGTGAGCATCCGCGCCGAGGAGTCCGCGTTGGTCGTCTTCGCGACAAAGGGCGAATGCATCAAGGGTCTCAGAACCGTCGGAACCTGCACCTTTGCAGCCGATTCTTGATATCCGGTTGCTAAACGGGCAGGCAGACATCAAATTTCAACCTCCGGATGGTCCGTAAGGAGGTCGCGGGATCGCCTGATGCGCCGCGCGCAGTGCCGCGGACCAACGCTCGCGCAGGTCGTGGAAATAGGGTTCCCCCGCCTCGATACGCCGATTGAGCTCGGGCTCTTCGCCATCTCGCCGCATTACGATCAGGTCAATCGGCAGGCCAACTCCGAGATTCGAACGCATCGTCGAATCCATCGAGATCAGACCAACCTTCAGTGCGTCGTAGAGATGGGTCTTGAAGGTCACGGCGCGGTCCAGAATCGGCTTGCCATATTTGTGCTCGCCGATCTGGAGGAAGGGCGCGTCCATGCCGCATTCGATGAAGTTTCCCGCGCCGTAGACCATGAAGAGCCGCATGGGCTGGCCCATGATCTGGCCTCCAAAGAGGAGAGAGATATCGAATTTCAGCCCGGCCTCCGCCAGGGCCGGACCGTCCATCTCCCTGACGGTGCGGACGGCGCGGCCGACGAGCTGCGCTGCCCTAAACATCGAGCCAACGCTCTGGAGCGTATCGAGTTCTCCGGTCTCGGGATTGAGAAGTCCTTCATGGAGCAGGCTCACCACCGATTGGGTGACGGAGAGATTGCCTGCCGTCGCCAGCGCGAAGCTGCGTTCGCCCGGCCAGGAAAAGACATGCAGCTTGCGGAAGGTCGAGATGTCGTCGAGCCCGGCATTGGTGCGGGTGTCGGCGATCATCACGAGCCCGTCCTGCACGAGAAGTCCGGCACAATAGGTCACGGGGTCGGTTCCTTCAGCTTGCCGGTCCAGGCGCGTTCATGCGCGCCGGGAAATCTTGATCGGGCCGCCCTGGCTGCTGTGGCGGTCGCAATCGCGTAGCCTATTGATTGGCGAGCTGTGCGTTCGCAGCGCGGGCGCTGACCAGCACGGCGAGGTTTTCGCCGCTGCCGCCCTTGCGCGCACCGCGGACAGGCGCCGCATCGGCGAAATCGAGGCCGGCTGCGATGCGGACATGAGTGTCGATCGGGCACAAGCCGTTGGCGCAATCGAATCCGATCCAGCCATAATCTTCGAGATAGACC
>NZ_JBFTRC010000262.1:0-10252 GCF_056399325.1 Allobosea sp. 01N443 | reverse complement strand
GCGCGTGGCAGTATACCGTCGTGATCAACCAACCTCCGACCACGGCGCTGATGAAAAGCGTCTGACCGGGATCGCGATCTTGTTCGCCCTCCCAATCCGGCCCACGGTATTGCTCGAGCAAAGCGATGTCGCCCGGGCGAAGGTGAGCGGTCGAAAGGTCGAAGAGGGTCCAAAAATGAGGTGCCCGGGCCGGCGAGCCAGCGGCTCGCCTCAGAACACTTCGGGCGACCTGCTCGGGAGTTGCGATCCCATCAAATATGGTATTCCACTGATCATCGGAGAGATGTGGTCGAAGCATCGTTTGCAGATCGCCCAGGTACGCCACGCAGGCATGGAGAGAATCCGCTCTCTGTGGGACGCTCCGCCTCCACCAGCCGCGTGCGATACTGCGTAAGCGCAGGATCCTTCCGCAACCGCTCGATAAGTTCCCGCAGCTCGTCGAGCTTCCTGCGCTTGGATGGGCGGCGAACTGATGGCGTATCCCCAGCTGGTCTGCGGGGTTCAGGGAAGGTACGCATGGGAGACGACAAAGGAGCTCGGCGCCCGCTTCAGGAGGAATCGCTGCTGGTCCCCTCCAACGGCCAGACGACGCCCTGCCGAAGCCGAACATCACGGGCCATTGAGAACTGACGGCAATGAGAGCATCCAGTATCGCGCMCTTCAAGGAAGCTGCTCCGCGAAGGGGGGTCATAGCTCATTCTGAACCAATTGGCCGGCACGGCCGCGCGGGAGGACGTCGGCGGATTCGCGATCAACGTCGCAGCGGCGCGCATTCCGCTTCATTGCCGCTCCTGGCGAGACGCCGCTCGATAACAGCGGGTTCCTGTCTTGCGATCGAGCGCTCCGAACCGTCCCGTTGCGCCTATGCAGCAACACATTGATCATTCAAGGGAGAATATCTAAGAAAGCCGGCGCCTTGTGCAGACGCACATCAGCGGACGGGCAATGATATTCAACAGCGTCGAATTCATAGTATTCCTGATTTTTGTAGTATTTATCTACTACATACCAGCAATGCGGCAATGGCAGGTTAGCTGGCTCGTGTGTGCGAGCCTTTTTTTCTATGCCTGGGAACAGCCGGCTCTTCTGACGCTCCTGCTTCTGTCTGCAACAATCACCAGCCTTGCAAGCTACGCGGTCATGAAAGGCGCGATGCCCAGGCTGAGCGCAACGGCCGGCGTCACGGCGAATCTGGCCATACTAAGCTTCTTTAAGTACAATCACCTTATTGCCGGGGCTCTCGGAGCAAATTTTGATCAAACCCCCTCGATAGGACAGACGCTCATCCTGCTTCCGCTTCCCGTCGGGATCAGTTTCTACACATTTCATGGTATTTCCCTCGTGGTCGATACTTGGCGAGGAAAGGTTCCGAAAGCCGATCCGTTCAAGCTCGGCCGCCATTATCGCAACACCCTGCTGTATATCATTTTCTTTCCGCAGCTTGTCGCGGGGCCAATCGTCAAGGCCGCCGAATTCATGCCTCAGATCGCAGGCAAGAGGTTCTCGGACATCGATTGGCGGACAGTGATCCACAATGTGGTCGTCGGCTTTTTTCTCAAGGTTGTCATCGCCGATAATCTGGCGCAGCAGACCACCTTCATCAGTTGCCCGGCCTGTCAGAATCTCTCGAGCGTCGATCTTGTGGCGTTGCTGATCGGTTATTCCGTCCAGATCTTCGCTGATTTCTGCGGCTATTCCTGTATCGCAATCGGTATCGCCGCACTGATGGGATATCGGCTGCCCGTCAATTTCAACCGCCCGTATCTGGCGGACAGCATAGCCGAATTCTGGCGCCGATGGCATATCTCGCTCTCGAGCTTTCTGCGCGAATATCTCTACATTCCGCTCGGCGGCAACCGGCATGGGAAGGTTCGAGCCTATGTCAATCTCATCGCCGTCATGGGGCTGGGCGGGCTCTGGCATGGCGCAGCCTGGAGCTATGCGGTCTGGGGCCTGTGGCATGGCGCCGGATTGGCGATCGAGCGGGCCTGTACCGCACCGGCATGGATTGCGAGCCGGAATCCAGTGCTGGGGCTACTGCGGGTCTTCGCCGTCTTCGCTTTCGTCACGCTAGGCTGGCTATTATTCAAGCTGCCTGATTTCGGGGAAGCGGTGCAGTACGTCTCGGCAATGTTCACGAACACGGATATCAGACCTAGCCTCCTGCGATGCCTCGTCATTGTGGCCTATAGCTTGCCGGTCGTTGCCTATCATCTGCTTCCGACATCGCGCTTCCGGTCGCCTGAACACCAGATGGCCGTAGAAGGCCTGCTTCTTGGCGCCATCATCCTGAACAGCGGCAGCTCAAGTGCCTTCATTTATTTCCAGTTCTAGGGTCGTACTCATCTCGGCCGCCTCACTGCTGGTCGCCTATGCGCTCGGCGTCGAGTTCCTGCGGCCGGTCGTGACACTCTACCCCGACCAGAATGCCTACAATCTCGCCAGGGCCGAACGCGCACTGATTGGAGAAGGCATGCTATCGACAATCCTCGTCGGCAGTTCCCTGGGGGTGCGCCTCCMCGACGATTGGCTGCCGGGCGATTGGATGAATCTCTCGCTCGGAGGCAAGGGCGCGGCGACCGGGCTCGCGCTTGTCGAGAAGGCTGGCCTGCGACCGGCACGGATCCTGGTGGAAATCAACACTCTCGACCAGCCGCTCGACCAGGCGCTCCTGATTGAAGCCCCGACCCCGATCCCCTTGGCGCTACGCAAATGGATCAGGGGCCTGCGGTTAGAGTATCGGCCGATAAATCTGCTTCTATCCAGCTTTGGACGGTTGCGGGGCTCAGCACACAACGCGGTGGCCTCGCGTAGCCTAGAAAGCGCTTGCGATGCGCTGCCCGCTCCCTCTGTGGCCGATGTCGTCTCGCCAGATATCGTGGCACGGGAAACGCAGCGGCAACTGACAGCGCCGGTGTCCGGAGATCTGGGGCAGAGGCTCGCAGAGCTGAAGGCGGCCATTTCGAGACTGAAGGCGCGTGGGATCGAGATCGTCCTGATTGAATGGCCGGTCGCCCCTGCCATCGCAGCCGCGCCCCGGCAGACAGCGGTCCGCGATGCGGTCAAGGATGCCTTTCCGGACTTCAAGCTCATCAGCTTCCCGCTCGCTCCGCTGCGCACAGAGGACGGCCTGCATCTTGCCCCCGTGAGCGCGCGCCGGGTCGCCTGCGACCTCGTGCTAAAGCAGGCTTGATCGGCCTCCCGCTCACCGCGCGCTGTCGCGGCGTGGGCGAGATGGCAGCGGCTGGGCCGAGACAGGCCGACACGATCATCAGGTCGCGTCGCACATGGATTCCTCTAGGCGCGGTGCAAAACGCAGAGTAAAACGGTATTGTCGTTTCGCCTCGCGAGATCCCGGACTGCGATCCCGCCAATTGCACTAGCGCCATTACGAAGCATCGCCGAAGCGGAGCGCGCTTCGCCGCTGCATGATTGATCTCGAGCGCAAACAGGACGATCAGATCCGCGCAAATGAAGGCGCCTGAAGGCTACGAGGGGCTGCTTTGTAGGAAAAGTTCGGTCCGGTGCTACGGGACCAACTGAGTGACGAGGAGCCGGGAATTGGGCAGCAGCACCGAAATCCCCCCAGCGGAGCAACCCGCCTGACGGCGTCGGACAGGCACTTCATTGAGAGTCGGTTGCCCGGCGTTGTCGGGTGGCTGCATCCAGACGCCGCGTACTTCACGACTTACCTGATGGGCCTGCATCTCCAGCTAGCCGCCAATGTGATGCTCCGAAGGGGGATCGTTGCGGCTGATGATATCTACAACCCATTCGCCATTGGTGTTTCGGAAGGCGCGTTTCGGTTCCTTCTGGCCAAGGACTGCCCGCTCGTCCCGTTTGCCCAGATCGCAAACAAAACCATGCTCTGCCAAAGGGCCGAGCATGCGTTCTACTTCGCCGGGGCCGCGGGCTTTGTTCAGGACTGTGCAGATCTTTCCGTGGTCGCCACATTCCGGGAGAACCGCCAGCAAGGGGAGAACTGGGTGATCCAACGACTGCTGAGCGTGGATGTCATGATCTTCAGCTGACAGGACGAGCGAGCCCAGCGGGAAGCTCCCGAAGCGCGCGTTCCTATTTCGACATGAGCCATCGTCGACGACTGCACCGACCTGGCGGTCTCCAAGCGCTTCGTCGACAACCGGGCCAGGGGAGAACGCTGGGCGATTCAGGAGCTGCTTGGGCGTAACGTTGTTCTTCTGAATTGAGTGGGGCTCGTCTTTCCGCGCGATCACGATCTCCCGGCGCAGTGGCGTGCCATGAGCCGAACCACCGCCGCAGTCGGTGATGCTGCCACCGTTGCCAGAGCCCGTCGACGGCGCCTATCCTTTCCGGGAAGAAGGCCTTGCCCTTTCGATGATCAATCGATACCGGATCAGATATGCATTCTCGTCGCAGCGCCCTCCTGCACCATTCATGACGACCTGGCGGCCCAGACAGTGACGGTCAGCTCATCACCGCAACGGGTTCTCCTCACGGGCGCTGYGGGCTTCGTCGGCTTCCACGTTACCGAAGCGCTGCTCGCACAGGGGATCCAGGTCCTCGGGATCGACAACCTCAATCCCTATTACGACCCCGCACTGAAGCAGGCACGGCTCGATCGCCTGACGCCGCGCAACGGCTTCTCCTTCGAGCGCATTGACATTGCCAACTATGATGCTTTCCAGGAGGGGTTTGCACGGTTTCGCCCCGACATCGTGGTCCATCTCGCCGCCCAGGCCGGCGTTCGCTATTCACTCGACAATCCTCGCGCCTATGCCAGCGCTAATCTCGATGGCTTCCTCTCCGTGCTGGAAGCCTGTCGACACCATCCGGTTCAGCACCTGATCTATGCGTCCTCAAGCTCGGTCTATGGCGCCAACGCCAAAGTGCCGTTCAGCGAGCATGATGGCGCCGACCACCCCGTGTCCCTCTATGCCGCGACCAAGCGCGCCAATGAGCTGATGGCGCATTCCTATGCGCATCTTTATGGCGTTCCGGTCACCGGCCTGCGCTTCTTTACCGTCTACGGCCCCTGGGGGCGGCCGGACATGGCCTATTTCAAGTTCACCAAGGCGATCCTCGAAGGCCGTCCCATCGACGTCTACGCCGAAAGCGGGATGAGTCGGGATTTCACCTATATCGACGATGTCAGCGAGGCGATCGTCCGGCTGACTGGAGAGGCGCCGATCCCCTCGCCCGACTTCAACCCGGCCTCGCCCGATCCTGCGACTGCCGCGGCGCCTTATCGCATCTACAACATCGGCAATCACACGCCGATCCGGCTCGATCGCTTCATCGCCGTGATCGAGGCCGCCTGCGGAAAGAAAGCGATCAAGCGCCATCTTCCGATGCAGCCCGGCGATGTGCCCGTGACCTATGCCGACGTCAGTGCGCTGGCAGCGCGCGTCGGCTTCAGTCCCTCAACCGCGATCGAGACTGGCATCCAGCGCTTCGTCGACTGGTATCGCGCCTATCACGGGTGACGCCGACCGGCCCAGCCCCAGATCGCTCAGAATGCCGAAGCCGCTGCGCCGCTCCGGGGGAAATTTCCCGTTCGGCAATCTGCCGGGCAGACCGGACATGACCTACAGAGTGCTCAAGGCAACCGCGCCCGGGGAAGCTTCACTCCGCAACAGCGATCGGGTTGACCGCGGTCACGCAAGCAGCACCTTCGGTCGTCGCGAAGCGCAGCATGCCGAGGAGATCGGCGTGAAGCGGGCGCTCTGCTGCGGCGGCGAAGGCTGGCCCTCTGCCTCAGGCGCCGCGCAGGGCGCCGTCCTCGAAGCTCTTCAGGAACCAGTGATAGAGATCGGCCAGTCCATCCTCTAGCGAGACTTGGGCTGTCCAGCCCACCTTCTGCAGCCGCGACACGTCCATCAGCTTGYGCGGCGTACCATCGGGCTTCGACGCGTCGAACGACAGGGCACCTTTGAACCCTACAGTATCGGCAATCAGCTGCGCGAGAGCAGCAATCGTGATGTCCGCGCCCGTGCCTATGTTGAGATGGCTCTCGCCTGAATAGTGCTTCATGACGTGCACTGCGCCATCGGCAAGGTCGTCGACATGCAGGAATTCGCGCCGCGGATGACCAGAGCCCCAGACCGGCAGGGTGGCGTCGCCTGCCGACTTCGCACGGTGCGCCTTCAGCATCAGTGCGGGAATCACGTGGCTACCGGCGAGATCGAAATTGTCGCCCGGACCATAGAGATTGGTCGGCATCACCGAGACGAAATCGCAGCCGTACTGCCGACGATAGGCCTGACATTGCTTGATGCCAGCGATCTTGGCGATCGCATACCACTGGTTGGTGTCTTCCAGCGGCCCTGTAAGCAAGGAATCTTCCGACATCGGCTGCGGCGCCAGCTTCGGATAGATGCAGGAGGAGCCGAGGAATTCGAGCTTCTTCACACCGGTTCGATAGGACGCCTCGATCACGGAGGACTGGATAGCGAGATTATCGTAGATGAACTCGGCAGGCCTCGTATCATTGGCGAGGATGCCGCCGACCGTAGCCGCCGCGAGGAAAACGACGTCTGGACGCTTGTCCGCAAACCACTCCTCGACCTGGGCCTGGCGGCGCAGATCGAGTTCGGAGCGCGAGGCGGTCAAGACCTCACAACTTTCGTTCTGCAGGCGGCGCACGATGGCCGAACCGACCATACCGCGATGACCAGCGACGAAGACACGCTTTCCGGTTAGATCAAACACGCCTGCATCCCTCATCAGCACGGAGCTTCAATGCAACCGTGCTCCTTGTATTGCCGTCGCTTAGCTTGCGAGACCAGTCGTCAGAGCGCCGACCGATCATTGCGGCCCTGTTCGCCCGCCACCACCCTGAGATCGCTCGCGACCATCTCGGCCACCAGCTCACGGAATCCGGTCCGGTGCGTCCAGCCGAGCTGGCGCTTCGCCTTGCTAGGATCGCCCAGCAGCAGCTCCACCTCGGTTGGGCGGAAGTAGCGCGGGTCGATCTTGACCAATACCTGCCCGGAGTCGGCATCGATGCCGGTTTCTTCGACACCTTCGCCCTTCCAGGTGATTGTCCTGCCGACCTCGGCGAAGGCAATCTCGACGAATTCGCGCACGGAATGCATCTCGCCGGTCGCCAACACGTAATCGTCGGGCTTGTCCTGCTGCAGCATCATCCACATGCCCTCGACATAGTCGCGAGCGTGACCCCAGTCGCGCTTGGCGTCGAGATTGCCGAGATAGATGCAATCTTGCAGCCCAAGCTGGATGCCCGCAACAGCGCGGGTGATCTTACGTGTGACGAAGGTCTCGCCGCGCGTCGGCCCCTCATGGTTGAACAGGATGCCGTTTGAGGCATGCATGCCATAGGCCTCACGGTAGTTCACCGTGATCCAGTAGGCATAGAGCTTCGCGGCGGCGTAGGGAGAACGCGGATAGAACGGCGTCGTCTCGGATTGCGGCGTCTCCTGAACCTTGCCGTAGAGCTMGGAGGTCGACGCCTGATAAAAGCGCACAGTCTCCGTCATGCCGAGGATACGGATGGCCTCCAACAGTCGCAACGTGCCAAGCGCGTCGGCATTGCCCGTGTATTCGGGGGTCTCAAAGCTGACCTGAACATGGCTCTGGGCAGCGAGATTGTAGATCTCGTGCGGCCGGGTCTCCTGGACAAGCCGGATCAGGTTTGTCGAGTCGGTAAGATCCCCATAATGCAAAAACAGTCTCGCATCAGAATTGTGCGGATCAACATAAATCTCATCAAGGCGAGCAGTATTGAAGGATGATGAGCGGCGTTTAATACCGTGAACAATATAGCCCTTTTCCAGCAACAATTGACAGAGATAGGCTCCGTCTTGGCCCGGCGCGCCAGTGATAAGAGCGACTTTCTGAGACATGTTTTCTAAGACCTAGTAGGAGCCTGTCACGCTTTCAAGAATGGCATTGCTATAAACACACAGAGCGGGAATGTCACATCTCTTTCGCCGCTAGCGCCGCCATATAAGAGCGTTTCGGCAGGTTCAAAAAATCCGAAGCAGGGCCGACGTCCAGGCGTCGGCCTGCGCCTGGAGGCTGAACTGGGTCGCCACGCGCTCCCGCCCGGCAGCGCCCATGGAATGGCGCAAGGCCGGGTCCTTGATCAGCCGATCCAGCCCCTCGACGATCGCCTGGGCCGTGAACTCCGTCTGTAGAATCGCCGTCCGCCCCTCATCGGCTGCTTCAACAATGCCTCCGGCTTTGAAAGCCACGACCGGCAGGCCGCAGGCCGCAGCCTCAAGAACGGTTTGCCCGAAGGCTTCCTCACGGGCCGTACCCACAAAGATATCGGCCGCGTTATAGACAAGCGCCATCAGGTACTCATCACGAACCAGACCAAACGCACGGGTGGAGGGGAGCCGGTCTGAGCCGTGGCCGAACACCATGACCCCGACATCGGCGCGTGCGCTCAGGGAATTCAACAGCTCGGCGAGAACTGGACCGCCCTTGCGCTCCTCCGTCACGTTGACGGAGCCCAGCAGCACCATCGGAGGCTCTGCCGGGACGCCCAACAGCCGCTTGGCCAGAGCCTTGTCGATTGGCGCGAAGAGACCGTGATCCAGGCCGAGATGGACGGTCTCGATTTTGACCGCATCCCCAAAGCGGGACAACGCAATGTCGCGCGTCCAGTCGCTGTTCGCAATCAACGGGATGGCGTCAGGGCCCGTGAAGACGTCGGCCCGGCGGCGCCAGGCCGGGGCTATCTCGTTGCGCGGGATCGAGGGATACTGCTCGGCCGTAGGGCAGTCCGCATGGCAACCGCCCTCGACATAAGCGCGACAGGGGCCCGGGTAGGCGCAACGCCCTGTCACCCAATGCAGGTCGTGCATATACGCGACAACCGAGAGCCCCTCGTCTCGCAGTGCAGGCAGGATATCGATCGGCCATGATGCACCATGGAGATTGCCGGCGATCACCAAGTCCGGATTCAGCGCTTTGACCTCAGCGACGACTCGCACGCGGATCTCCTCGTCGGACAACCCTGCCGCCGCGTGCACGTCGCTGAGCGAATGCACCCCTAACCAACGGCCAGTAGGCACCGTTTGGCTGATACGGGGAAAGCCGGTGTCGTGCCCTGGCTGCCAGCAGACGATCGCCACGTCCCACCCCGCTAACAGGAATGACTGAGCCTGGCGCCGGGTCGCCGTTCCGGCGCCATACTGGAAGCAGACGTCGTTCAAAATCACGACGCGAAGACGACCCTGCCTCGACAACTGCCCTTTCAGATGGCGCAGATTACCTCCATTCGCCGAGAGTCCGTTGAGCGCGACAATCTGTACCCCAGCCTCTTCGGCCGCCTTCCGCACCAGCCGAGGAAGAGTTGCATCCTTCTGCAGGACGATCAGGTCGGTCCTATTCATCGATGCGGGGAGGCCGAAGGCCACATGCGTCGCGCCACCGCCATGCAGCATCACTGCCGCCTGGCTGCTTTCCTGCGCGCTGCCAACCCAGCAAACCGATCTGCCGGCACGACCAAGCTCATAGAGGCGTTCGAGATCTTCGGCCGTGAGATGCCCCGGTAGCACCCTGGCGAGGGCGAAGGCGACCGGTAGAGTGCAGGGGCCCAAGCCGATCGCCGGGGCCGACCCGGCGTCATCGATCCTGGCAACAGAGAGGCGGGAGAGGCCAAGTCGGTAACTCATCCGCCGCAGCAGCACCGCCAGCCGGAAGGTGCGCTTCTCCCCGATCGTCGCCAGAAGGAATCCTACGATCTTGCGCTTCATCAGGGCAAACTCCGGGACGCCATCGAGCGGAGGGGCACATCGACGGAATCAATCGCGCCGTTCCGGCCATTATTCCTAACTTGGATGGTCATCACTCCATTTGAGCCTGAGAAACCGATAGTACTTAGGCGTGCAGCCGGCAAACGCGACCATTCGGTCCGCTCTGTCTCAACACTGTCGATTTTCATAATGTAGCGAAAACTCAGATCATCCTTCTGATCGACACCGAAGAGGCGCGGGCTAACGTCGATAACCGGCTTCTGGTCATGCCCGAAATTGCTGACCTCGTTGAAGCTGATGACGACATACCCGCTGCGTTCCGGATGTCGTGTCTCCACACCGTTTCCAGCAGCGAAAACCCATTCCGGCCCCAAGGCAAACATCAGACTGCCGATCAGCGTTAGGCCGGGAGAGGCCTTGTCGGTGATCCGGATAGGGATATCACCATAGACCGGAAACTGGCGGATCGGGTAAAGGTGAAGCGTCCTGTCCGCGGGCTGCGGCATAAGCATATCGCGATTGTACGCGATAAGCCTGCTTTCGGC
>NZ_JBFTRC010000261.1:0-6645 GCF_056399325.1 Allobosea sp. 01N443 | reverse complement strand
GTCGTCAGCGTCGTGCCCCAGGCGATGATCGGCGCGCGGATGCCGCGCGCGGCCAGGAGCCGCGAGAGATAGAGCGCCCCGAAGGAGGCGTGCGAGCTGATGATGACCGGCTGCCCCTCGCGCAGATGCTCGGCGGTCGCCTCCAGCGCCATCTTGTGCGCGTTGCCCGGCATGGCCAGCATCACCACGTCGGAACCGGTCACGGCCTCCTTCGCGCCATGGGCGATGCGGGGATGGAAACTCGCCTCGATCGCGCCGCTGGCCCGCAAGGGGGCCCCCGCCGCCAGCTCGGTCGTGCCCTGGCCGGAGGGCGACCAGAGCATGGGATCATGCCCACTGACCGAAAGCTGGGCGGCAGCGCCATAGGCGGCGGCGCCTGCTCCAAGGATACTCACGCGCATGGGATTTGGGCCTTTGGATCGGGGGACGATAAGGGGCGGCGGCGAGCCGGCGCGGGAGCCGGGACCTGCGGGGGTCCAGGCCTCACGGCGGCCCGGTTGAATCCACTATAACGGAACACGCTCAAGTAGAACCTCGCTCCTGCCGGACCTTCTGGTAGAGCAGAACCATCAGGCCGCGGGCCGGCTGATCAAGCTCGTTGCAGATCGAGTGGGGCACATCCACGGGATAGCGCGCCGTCTCGCCGGCCTTGACCGGATAGCGCGAGGACCCGCTCGCAATGACGAACTGGCCCGACAGGACCGTGAAATGCTCGACCGCGCCCGGCGCATGCGCGGCGCTGTCGAGCCGGCCATGGCCGGCGATCTCGACATCATACCATTCGACCGTGCCGGCCAGGCTCGGCGGGCTGAGGATGCGCAGCTGGCAGGAACCGTCGGCACTGCGGATCTCCGGCGTATGCTCCGGCGGGACGATCTCGATCGCGCTGCCGCCGGGCGAGGATTCGCTGCCTTGGAGGAGTGCGGAAATCTCGATCTGCAGCCCACGCGTCAGGCTCCAGAGCACCGCGAAGGTTGGATTGGCCTCGCCCCGCTCGATCTGCGACAGCATCGATTTCGACACGCCGGAGACGGCTGCGAGCTGCTGCAACGTCAACCCCCGCGCCTTGCGCTGGCGCTGGAGGATCGGTCCGATCTGGGGGGCGCTCAGCTCTGTCATGCCGGCGGCCTAGTGTGTCAGGACCTTGGTCAGGAACTGCTTGGCGCGCTCTGTCGCAGGGGCGGTGAAGAACTGCGCCTTGGGCGTGTCCTCGAGGATCTCGCCGCCATCCATGAACAGCACCCGGTCGGCCACGCGCTGCGCGAAGCCCATCTCATGCGTCACGACCATCATGGTCATGCCTTCTAGCGCCAGTTCCTGCATCACCTCCAGCACCTCGTTGATCATTTCGGGATCGAGCGCCGAGGTCGGCTCGTCGAACAGCATGGCGGCCGGGTCCATGGCGAGCGCGCGTGCGATGCCGACGCGCTGCTGCTGGCCTCCGGAGAGCTGGCTCGGTCGGCTCGTCAGCTTGTTGCCGAGCCCGACCCGCATCAGGATCTTCTCCGAGCGCTCATCGGCTTCGGCCCGGGAGCGCTTCAGGACATGGATCTGCGCCAGGCTGAYATTCTCCAGCGCGGTCATGTGCGGATAGAGCTCGAAGCTCTGGAAGACCATGCCGATGCGCGAGCGCAGGGCCGGCAGGTCGGTCCTGGGATCGGACACCGAGACGCCGTTGACGGTGATCGTGCCGCGCTCGAACGGCACGAGGCCATTGACGCATTTGATCAGCGTGCTCTTGCCCGAGCCCGACGGGCCGCAGATCACCACGACCTCGCCCTGGCGAACGGTTGCCGAGCAGCCGCGCAGGATCTGCAGCTTGCCATAGGATTTGTGCACGTCCTCGACGGCGATCATGTCGTGCGGCCCTTCCTGTAGAACTCGACCGCCTTCGTCGCCGACAGGCAGATGATGAGATAGACGACGGCGACCAGCGTATACATTTCGGTCGGCCGCCCATCGCGCGAGGCGACGATGCTGGCTGTCGTCAGGAAATCATGCAGCGCCACGACATAGACCAGGGACGTGTCCTGGAAGACGATGACGATCTGGTTCAGGACCAGCGGCATCATCGCCCGCAGCGCCTGCGGCATGACGATATGGCGCATCACCTGGCTGCGACGCAGGCCGGTGGCGAGGCCGGCTTCAGCCTGCCCCTTGCGGACATTGGCGATGCCCGCGCGGATGATCTCGCAGTAGAAGGCGGCCTCGAACATCACGAAGGCGATCAGCGCCGACATCAGCGAGCCGATCGGCCGTCCGATCGCCAGCGGGATCAGGAAATAGAACCAGAACAGCACCAGCACGAGCGGCAGGGAGCGCATGACGGTGACATAGGCCGCAGCCGGCACCGCGATGAAGCGATGGGTCGACAGCCGCATCAGGGCGAGGCCGAAGCCGAGCACCAGCCCGCCCACGGTCGCGACCAGCACGAGCAGCGCGCTCAGCGCCATGCCCTCGGCGAGAAAGCTCCAGGAGCGGGCGATGACGCCCCAGTCGAAATCGTTCATGTCGCGGCCTTCCGCAGGGCCGAGCCGCCGATGCGGTCGTCGATGAGGCGCATCAGCGCCGTCACGCACAAGCCGATGACGAGATAGCCGACAGTGGCGAAGGTGAAGGCCTCGAGCCCCTGGAAGGTATAGTTCTCGACATGGCGGCTCTGCGCCGTCAGTTCGAGGACACCGATCGTCAGGCTCAGCGATGACAGCTTGATCGTGATCAGGAATTCGGAGGTCAGCGGCCCGACGATGGCGCGAAGACCGAGCGGCAGCACGACCAGCCGGAAGGCCTGGACAGGACGAAGCCCCGTTGCCAGCGCGGCCGGCAGCAGCGGATTTCCGACCGCCTCGATCCCGGCCCGGACCTGCTCGGCGACGCGCGATCCGGCGAACAGGGCGATCGCGACGACCGCCGTGACGAACTCAGGGTAAGGCAGATCGCGCTTCAGCCAGAGCCCGATGGTTTCGGGCACGATCTCGGGCAGAACGAAGAACCAGAGGAAGAGCTGGACCAGCGGCGGGATATTGCGGAAGACATCGATATAGATGCCCGCGACCAGGCGAGCGCCACGAGCCGGCAGGCTGCGCGCAATGCCAACGCCAAGACCGATCGTCAGCGCCAGGACCCAGCTGACCAAGCTGATGGCCAGCGTCCATTGCACGCCGCTCCACAGCCACTCCCAATAGGGCTCCTGCAGGAGGATGGACCAGTTCCAGCGGTAATTCATGCCGCGGATGCACGGCTAAGCCGTGATCCAGGGACCGCTGCCATCCACCGAGTCCCCATCGAATCCCTCCCAAGATTCCACTATACCGGAATGATGAGATCGGCCGTCGGGGATTGTCAACAGGCCGTCATGATATTGAGCCATGCGAAGCGCAACTGGCCATGGCAATGACCGGCCGGCTGCCATGCAAAATCCGTGGGGCGCGGACATAGCGTCCTTCCAGTGGTCGGAGTGCCCTCCTGGACCGGCAGTTCACTGACCTCTCCCCTCATTGCACGGCGGAGGAGCCCTGTGCTGAAACCGACCGGTTCGCGATCATCGGCCTCGGACGCTTCGGGATGCGGCGCATGGCCCAGGCCGTCGGCGATCCCAGCGAGGCGCGGGACTGGCGCGACACCATCCTACCCCGGATCGACCGTCTTCACGCCGCGCGGACGGAAACCACAGCCTCCGCGTCCGAACCGGGTCACGCTGAAAACTGGCGCGCGAGGCCGCTGGTGGCAGCCGCGCGCGCCTTCTGGATGGCCCCGGAACGATCGGGGCATGATCAAATCGAAATTGGAAATGAATGATCGATATCGGGCGACGAAATACACTCTACTGAATCACGTTGAATATCAACAATATGATAATATAATCACAATAGTTTATGTTTCTATCAATATAGGCTGTAAGTAATATGTACTATATGAAGATCTATTCTTTCTGCCCCCGTTTTGCCCCCCCCATTTGAAATTGCCGCCCAGCACCATTGTCGAACTGTCCGAGCTCGTATGTGATGAAGATCACATACGAGCTCGGGTTTTTCAGGTGACACGGACGGGTGAGACTGAGCGGCTGAGCCTGCCTGGAATCCTGGCTACATCCTCGAGCGGGAGAGATTGCAATGTCAGGCCGGTCGCTCCAAAGGCCTCTGCTCTTGCCCTTGTTCTCGTTTGCATGCGTCGCCTTGGTGGCGGCGACCTCTGCGATCGCGGCGGACGCCCCGCAGCACAGGACATTTCAATCGCGGACCTGCCCGGTCTGGGACAAGGACCTGCATCATCTGCTCGACTGGAGCGAGGCGTTCAGCATCCACACGCCTGAACTGCGCCTGAGCATTCGCGCAGAAGCCCTCAAGCTTCGCGAGAGATGCCTGCGCGATCTCAGCATGGCCTCGCTCAATCGCTACGTCATGCTGATGAAGCTGCTTTACGATGACGAAGCGGACGAGGTGGAATCCTACAATTGAGACGCTAAGGACGCTGGAGGCGAAATACCTCCCTGGGCGCGCGCGGCATGTCCCTGGCGCGAATCGCTCGAGACGTCGCCGCCGGGGCGCCGACCGAAGGCGAGAAGGACCGCGCGGCGGGAGATTGACCTACATCACACTGTCATATGTGGGGAGCGTCGATCCCTGGCCAACAGGGACCACAACCATGCGCCATATAGCATTCGCTCTTCTGACAGCCGCCACGCTGGCTTTCTCTCCCGCCCATGCCGAGGATGCGAAACCCTTCGCGACCGGCAAGACGATCGACCTCACAGCCGTCCTGAAGCCGCCCCCGGCGCCGGACTCCGTCCAGACGAAGGCCGAGATCGGCGAGGTCCTCACCATTCAGGTTACGCGCACGCCGCAGATGGAAGCGCTGGCCCAGGCCGATGCCGTCGAGGATGTCTGGCGCTTCGCCGACGTGATGGGCCCGGCCTTCAAGACTGAGGCGCTGCCCGTCTTTTCGGCCTTCTTCGATCGGATCGTCGCGACCGAGGGCGCGGTGGTCGATCCGGCCAAGGACAGCTGGAAGCGGCCGCGGCCGCATCAGGCGAGCCCGCTGGTCAAGCCTGTGGTGAAGGTCTCGAATTCCGGCGCCTATCCCTCCGGCCACACCACCGTCGGGACCTTGATKGGCATCGTGCTGTCGAACATGGTTCCGGAAAAGCGCACCGAGATCATGGCCAGGGCCTGGATCTATGGCTGGAACCGCGTGATCGGCGGAATCCATTATCGCTCCGATATCGACGCCGGCCGCATCGCAGGCTCGGTTATCGCTGCGCGCATCATGGAGCAGCAGGACTTCCAGACCGAGTTCGCCGCCGCCAAGGCGGAGCTGCGCAAGGTGCTCGGCCTCTGAGCGATCAGCGAGAGACGGGTTCGGCGGCGGGTCTCTCCCCTTCCGAACCCGCGCCAGCCGATCGGCCAGCAGACGAAGCCGTCACAGCGCCATCCAAGAAGAGCGCCAGCAGCGCGGCATCAAGCTGCCTTACGATGCCGAAGCGGACGATGTGGGATTCAACGATTGAGACGGCGCCGATCTGGCTCCGTCCTGGCGACCGGCATCGCTGCGTGCCGCGTCCCGCTCGGCCGGCACGACGACTCACTCCAGTGGATCATGCTCCATCGCGCGCACGACGATCGACCAGGCAGCGCTGTTCCATCCAGCTCCCCTCCTCGTCGTTCTGGCCAACTCGGCGCCCACGAGCATCGGGTTGACGACCGGCCCTTCAAGCAGTCGCCAGACCTCGTACATCTCGCGCCACAGCGTTTGAGAACTGCTCTCGGGACCTGGTACGCTGCGACGGATCAGCTTGACCACCAGCGACCATAGTTCGTTGATCACGACGAGGGTGTAGATGCCCAACAGCCATATGCCGGTTGTTGTCCAATCAAAGTGGAAGGCCGCCCCTATCCCCAACAGAGGCACAACGATAAAAAAGGCGGCAGACGCCAATTGCAGCTGGAAGTCGGCCTTCCATTCGAGCTTCCGGAGCTTCTCGAGGTTGCCGCGGGCCCTCAAATAGCGACCCCGGCGCCATGGATCCCCCGGTTCTTCTGCTTTCTTCACCGCTTCCCCGAACCTAGACAGTTCGTGCGTCACGATCGCATCGACGAGCATCCAATCGAGGACAGGGTGCCGCATCCACGGTTGCGCCAGATAGTCTGCGACGCAGCTGTTGAACTGGTCCTCGCGGAGCCAGGTCTGATAGCGGCTTTCGTAGCCCTCCACGTATCCGCGGCCCGGATCGCGCCGCTGCCACATCACACGCTCGGCAGCCTTCCGGGCCTGGTCTTCAGCCGGGCTGCCCCACCACTGATGTTTGCCGTCGCTCAGCGCCGCCTGCGCCCTCCTGAGGACTGTGTATGACTGATGGAGACGGTCCGAGTATGCCGAGCCGTCGCCGCCTGTCTTGATCGTTTCGGCAAGCGCCGGATGGCGAGCTGTGTCATGAGCCAGCGCATCTGATGCGCGTCGAAGTCCTCCCCGGGCGAAAGGCGGATGTCGATCCATCGCGTTGTGTAGGCGATTGCCTCCGGCACCGACAGCGCTTCGCCCCGGCCGGACGGGATCGGCACGGGCCTATATTGCGGCAGGATGTCAGCGCTCAAGTCGTTGCACCAAATCCGGGGCGACGCCGACCGTGGTCGGCGGCAGCATGTTGAC
>NZ_JBFTRC010000260.1:0-6684 GCF_056399325.1 Allobosea sp. 01N443 | reverse complement strand
TCCTGATAGAGGTCGTCGCGGGCGAAGAGCGCCGCGAGGCCTTTGCTCAAGAGCCTGTCGCGATGCGGCGGTCGCCATGCCGGCGGCGAGGCCTTGAGGCCGGAGCTGGCGAGGCTACGAATTGTCGCGGCATAGGCCTGTTTGACCGTCGCTTCGGGAGTGGGCTCGGCCGCGGCAGCCCATTGCGCGGCGGGCCCCGCAACCACCGTGACGAAGACGGCGACCAGAAGGTTCCGCAGCATTCCCAGCATCACTCGCCCTCGGCCTCGTCCCCGAACAATCCGAATTGCGCCGTCTCGCGGTTCGGCTCCGGCATGCCGAGATGCCGGAAGGCATGCGGCGTCAGCAGGCGTCCGCGCGGCGTGCGCTGGATGAAGCCCTGCTGCAGCAGGAAGGGCTCGATGATCTCCTCGATCGCATCGCGCGGCTCGGAGAGCGAGGCGGCGATGGTCTCGATCCCGACCGGGCCTCCGCCGAAATTGACCGCGACGGTGGTGAGATAGCGCCGGTCCATCTGATCGAGGCCGATGCCGTCGACATCGAGCAGGTGCAGCGCCTTGTCGGCGACCGAGCGCGTGATCACCGGATCGCCGTCGACGATGGCGAAGTCGCGCACGCGCCGGAGCAGTCGGCCGGCGATGCGCGGTGTCCCGCGGGACCGGCGGGCGACCTCGTTGGCACCGTCATCCGACATGCCGATGCCGAGCACGCGGGCGCCGCGCGCGACGATGCCCTGCAATTCCTCGACCGTGTAGAATTGCAGGCGGATCGGAATGCCGAAACGGTCGCGCAGCGGCGTCGTCAGCAGGCCGGCGCGCGTGGTCGCGCCCACCAATGTGAACTTGGGCAGGTCGATCTTGACCGAGCGTGCCGCCGGCCCCTCCCCGATGATCAGGTCGAGCTGGTAATCCTCCATCGCCGGATAAAGGATTTCCTCGACCGCCGGGTTGAGCCGGTGAATCTCGTCGATGAAGAGCACGTCGCGCTCTTCGAGATTGGTCAGCTGCGCCGCGAGGTCGCCGGCCTTGGCGATGACCGGCCCCGAGGTCGAGCGGAAATTGACGCCGAGTTCACGCGCCACGATCTGCGCCAGCGTCGTCTTGCCGAGGCCCGGCGGGCCGACGAAGAGCACATGGTCGAGCGCATCACCGCGCGCGCGCGCCGCATTGATGAAGACCTGGAGATTGGCGCGCGCCGCCGCCTGGCCGGTGAAATCGGACAGCGACAGCGGCCGCAGCGAGGTTTCGCTGTCGTCGTCGCGACGGTCGGCCGTCACGAGGCGGCGGGGTTCACTCACAGTTCAATCTCCAGCTCCAGCGCGTCATGCACCGGGATGTCCCTGTAGCCGGTCTTGATAATCGTCGGAATCACGGAGCGATAATGATCGATCGCCTCGGGATAGAGGCCGGACAGGCGAAAGCCCTGGCGCTGATAGAAGGTCAGCCCGGGCATGTTGTCATTGGTCAGCATCGCCTTGAGCTTCTTGGCACCTGCGGCCCGGGCAGCGGCCTTGACCGCAGCGAGCATCTGGACCGCCACGCCCTCTCCCGGCCGCAGCGAATGCAGGGCGCAGAGATAGGCGGTCTCGTCGTGTCGCGTCCAGCTTGCCAGCGCCGCCGTCTGCCCCGTAGCCGTGAACAGGCCGAGCGCATCGATCTCGGCGACGTCGTAGGTGTGCAGGTCGATCATCATCTTATGCGAGCCCCAGACCGCCAGCATCAGTTGCAGCAGCTCGCTCTTATCCTCGACGGCGCGGACGATCAGGGCGTCGGCATTGCTCACTTCGCCAGTTCCTTGAGACCCAGCTTGATCAGCTGTGCCGTCCCGGCCCCCTCGCCGGCCGCTTTCGAGGCCGCGGCCACCGCCGCCACGGCCTGGGCCTGCGGATAGCCGAGATTGGACAGGGCAGAGATCGCGTCCGCCACCGCTTGCGGTAGTTTCCTGTCCTCCAGTGCGCCCGCGAGCTGCACCACGCCGGGATCGATATGGCCGAAGGCGGGCGCCTTGTCCTTGAGCTCGGCGCAGAGCCGCTGCGCCAGCTTTGGACCGACCCCGGGGGAACGCGCCACGGCCGCCTTGTCGTTGGTCGCGATCGCCGTCGCCAGCGCGCCGGGCTCCAGCGTCGAGAGAATGGCGAGCGCCACCTTGGCGCCGACGCCCTGTACCACCTGCATCAGCCGGAACCAGTMGCGTTCGACGTCGGACAGGAAGCCATAGAGACGGATCGCGTCCTCGCGGACATGGGTCTCGATCGCCAGCGCCGCTGCCTCGCCGGGTTTTGGCAAACGCTGCAAGGTGCGCGACGAGCATTGCACGACATAGCCGACACCCTGCACGTCGAGGATCACGAAATCCTCGCCATAGGAATCGATCAGCCCCTTGAGCTTGCCGATCATCAGAGGCTCCGTCGCATGTGCATGTCCAAGCTGTAGCGCCTCACGAGGCCGCGCGCATCTGCGCAACCAGCGCCCTCATGCCGCGATGCTGCGAATGGCAGATCGCCACCGCGAGCGCGTCCGCCGCATCCGCCGACTTTGTCTCGGCCTTCGGAAGCAGCACCCGGATCATCGCCTGGACCTGCTTCTTGTCGGCATGGCCGACACCGACCACCGTCTTCTTGACGAGATTGGCCGCGTATTCGGCAACGCTGAGGCCGGCGATCGCCGGCACCACCAGCGCGATGCCGCGCGCCTGGCCGAGCTTCAGCGCCGATTGCGGATCGCGGTTCACGAACGTCTCCTCGACCGCGACCTCGTCGGGGTCGAACGAGCCGATCACCCGCGCGATACCGTCATGAAGTTGTCTCAACCGCTCCGAAAGCGGGCTCGCTCCGTCGCTTTCGACGCAGCCACAGGCAACGAAGGAGAGCTTGGTGCCCTCGCTGGTGATGATGCCCCAGCCGGTCTTCCTGAGACCGGGATCAAGGCCGAGAATCCGAATCGCTTGTGCCATGTCCGCACACTAGTCTGGACACGGTTTGTACTCCATTACCGAGGTTCCACTGAGGAGCGCTGCCGGAATGCCAGGGCATGCGGCACAGCATGGCGTGGCCTCTATACGCTGCGCGCGGCTTGCCCCTATGCTTCGTCGATCGCGGTCATTCCGCGAGAAATCCGGACGTTTTTCGTTATCGAGAAGATTTCAGCGCAGGAATCCAGGGGAATACGCCATGAGAACGTCGCTCTTCGTCTCTCTCGCCGCATCGCTTGCCCTGTTGCTGCCGCCGCTGGCACTCACGGCGCACGCACAAGCTCCTACCCCCGCCGAAGCTCGCGCCATCGCCAAGGAAGCCACGATCTATGGCTTCCCGCTCGTCGACAATTACCGCATTCAGCATTCCTATTTCGTCGATCGCTACAGCCCGGAGTTCAAGGCTCCCTGGAACACGCTCGTCAACAACGCGCGGGTCTATACGCCCGACGACAAGGCGATCCAGACGCCCAACTCGGACACGCCCTATTCCTATGTCGGTGCCGACCTGCGCGCCGAGCCGCTCGTCTTCACGGTGCCCGCGGTCGAGAAGGGCCGCTATTACTCCCTTCAGTTCATCGACCAGTACACCTTCGATTTCGCCTATGTCGGCAGCCGCGCCACCGGGAACGGCGCTGGTAGCTATCTGCTGGCGGGTCCGAAATGGAGGGGCGAGAAGCCGGCCGGCATCAAGCAGGTGATCCGCTCCGAGACCGATTTCGCCTTCGTGCTGTACCGAACCCAGCTCCTCGACCCCGGGGACATCGACAAGGTCAAGGCGGTCCAGGCCGGCTACAAGGTCCAGCCCCTCTCGCAGTTTCTGGGAAGGCCAGCACCAGCACCGGCGCCGACGGTCGATTTCATCAAGCCGCTGACGCCCGAGCAGGAGCGCAGCTCGCTCGAGACCTTCAACGTCCTGAATTTCGTTCTGCAATTTGCCCCGACGCATCCGTCCGAAAGGGCGCTGATGGCGCGTTTCTCGAAGATCGGCGTCGGCGGCGGAAAGAGCTTCGACGCGAATGCGCTCTCGCCTGAACTACGCCAGGCCCTGCAGGACGGCATGGCCGATGGCTGGGCCGCATTCAAACTGTACAAGGAAACAGAGGTCGATACCGGCAAGAGTTCGAGTGCGGACGGGTTTGGTACGCGAGCCTTCCTGAAGAACAATTACATGCTGCGAATGGCAAGCGCTGTCCTCGGCATCTACGGCAATGCGAAGCAGGAGGCGCTCTATCCCGCCTATTTCATCGACTCCGCCAAGCAGACGCTGAACGGGGCGAAGCGCTACACCCTGCGCTTTGCACCGGGGCAGTTGCCACCGGTCAACGCCTTCTGGTCGCTGACCATGTACGAGCTGCCGGCGAGCCTGCTCTATGCCAACCCGATCAACCGTTACCTGATCAATTCGCCGATGCTGCCGGGCCTGAAGCGCGATGCGGATGGCGGGATCACGGTCCATGTGCAAAACGAGTCCCCCGGCAAGGAGCGCGAAGCCAACTGGCTGCCCGCGCCGACGGGGCCGTTCTTCGCGGTCACGCGGCTGTACTGGCCGAAGCCGGCGGCGCTGAACGGCAAATGGAAATCCCCACCGCTGCAGCCACAGAACTGACCCAGAGGGCCGAGATGCACACCAAGCTCACGATTTACGCGTTTGCCGCTACGCTGGCGGTTACGGGCGGCGCGGTCGCGCAGGCGCCGTCGGATCCTGCAGCCCCAGTCGGAGTGGACAATTTCATCCGCGCCGAATCGGACCTCTACATGAGCAACATGGTCAAGGACGGCAGCCTCGGTAAATTCGTGCACCGGCGTGAGCCGGCCGCGATCGACAACCAGACCGTTATCCGCCTCAACCGCGATACGCTCTATTCGGCGGCCGTCTTCGATCTCGACGCAGGCCCGGTCACGATCACGCTGCCGACGGCAGGCAAGCGCTTCATGTCGATGCAGGTGATCAACGAGGACCACTATACCCCGATGGTGGCCTATGGCGCCGGCTCCTACACCCTCGACAGGCAAAGGGTCGGCACGCGCTATGCGGCGGTTGCCATCCGCACCCTGGTCGACCCTGTGGATCCAAAGGACGTGCAGCAGGTTCACGCCCTGCAGGATGCCATCAAGGTCAGCCAGAAGCGCGCGGGTAAGTTCGACGTGCCGAACTGGGATCAGGCCAGCCAGAAGAAAGTCCGTGACGCATTACTGGTGCTGGGCTCGACGATACCCGATTTCAAGAAGGCCTTCGGCACGAAGAAGGAAGTCGATCCCATTCGGCACCTGATCGGGACCGCGACAGKCTGGGGCGGCAACCCCGACAAGGACGCCACTTATCTCAACGTCACGCCGGCGAGGAATGACGGAACCACCGTCTACAAGCTCAACGTCAAGGATGTGCCGGTCAACGGCTTCTGGTCGGTGAGCCTCTACAATGCCGAGGGCTACTACGAAAAGAATCCTTACGGCGCCTACTCATTGAACAACATCACCGCTAGGAAGAATGGCGACGGCTCGATCTCGATCCAGTTCGGCGGCTGCGACGGCAAGATCCCGAACTGCCTGCCGATCATGAAGGGCTGGAATTACACGGTTCGCCTCTATCGCCCACGCGCTGAGATCCTGAACGGCAAATGGAAATTCCCGGAACCCGTGGCCGCAAGCTGAGCAAGGCGGGCATGCGCGGACGCGCAGTTGATCAGGCGCGCATGACCGCGCGCGATCCTCATGGCATCGATGACGTGCACATATCGATGCCATCACAAGGAAAGAGTTGATCCCGCCGGGACTTGGGTGATGGTGGGCTGCCCCGACTGCCTGACCTCCCTGGACCGATGACCGACCTGCTTTCCGCGCTGTTCCCCAGCCTCACCCTCTCGGGGATAACCACCCTTCTCGGCGCGACGCTGCTCGGCGGACTGGTGCGCGGGTTCACCGGCTTCGGCTTCGCCATGGTCTTCATGCCGCTGGCAAGCCTGGTGCTCGGCCCCGTCGCAGCGCTCGGCCTGATCTGGGTGATCGATCTGCCTTTCGCGCTGCCGATCGCCGCCCGCTCGGCCAAGCGTGCCGAATGGAGCGAGGTCATCCCCTTGCTGATCGCCGCGACGCTGACGCTGCCATTCGGGCTCTGGCTGCTGACCTGGCTGGAGCCGAGGACGATGCGCTGGATCGTCGCCGTGCTCGTTCTCGCCGCGGTGACGCTGATGGCCTCGGGCTGGCGCTATCACGGCAAGCCGGGCATCCCGCTCTCGCTGGGTGTCGGTTCGCTGTCCGGCCTGTTCAACGGCCTCTCCAGTATCGGCGGCATGCCGCTGGCCGTATTCTGGCTCGGCGCCCAGCGCAACGACCGGCACAAAGCGCGTGCCAACCTCCAGACCTATTTCGGCCTGTCGACCGTGGTCAGCGGTGTCCTGCTCTGGCTGAAGAGCATCATCACGGCCGCATCGCTCGCGATGGCGCTGCCGTTGTTTGCGATCTACGGCGCCGGTCTCTGGGTCGGCACGCATGCCTTCCGGATCGCCTCCGAGGAGACGTTCCGGCGCATCGCCTATCTCGTGATCTTCCTCAGCGCGCTGGTCAGCCTGCCGCTATGGGATGGCATGCTGGGGCGTTGAACCGCCGCGTTCGCCTTCGCAGGCAAGTAGTCGCGCCTTGCCGCACGCGATGAAGGAGCAGGCGTCGTGGCCGGGACAAGCCCGACCATGATTGGCAGGGCTGCTTACGAGC
>NZ_JBFTRC010000259.1:0-6728 GCF_056399325.1 Allobosea sp. 01N443 | reverse complement strand
GTCTACGGGACAAAAGGCGACCGTTTTGCAGTTGCCAGCCGTGCCGCAGCCGGAAGAAGAGACCAAGGAGCACCTACAAACCGAGATGCCGGAGCACTTCCCCGCGATCCTGTGAACAGGCGCCTGATGGATAGCTGCACGCGGCGTGTCACGGTTGTCGCCGCGTGCGGCGCTGATTCCGGATTGATGGAGAGGGCCCGACTGAGGCTCCTGAGCCGCTAGTTGCCGTTCCAGACCGGCTGGCGTTTCCCCATGAAGGCGCCGATCCCTTCCTCGGCGTCGCGGGCGAGCATGTTCTCGACCATGACCGCCGATGCGTGATCATAGGCTGCGGCGAGGCCCATCTCGCGCTGCTGGTAGAAGGCGCGCTTGCCGACCTTCACCGTGGCAGTCGATTTCGATGCGATCACGCCCGCCAGTCGCAAGGCCTCCGCAAGCGCTGCGCCCGCCGGAACGACCCGGTTGACCAGCCCCATCCGGGCCGCCTCCTCGGCCGGGACCATCTCGCCCAGCAGCAGCATCTCCAGCGCATGCTTCCCCGCGAGGTTGCGCGAGAGCGCCACCATCGGCGTCGAGCAGAACAGCCCGATATGGACCCCGGGCGTGCAGAACCGCGCCTGCGCGCCGGCGACGGCGAGATCGCAGGTCGCGACGAGCTGGCAGCCCGCAGCGGTCGCCGTGCCTTCCACCGCTGCAATGACGGGCTGGGGCAGGGCGGTGATTTGCTGCATCATGGCCGAGCAGCGGCCAAGGATATCGGTGAAATAGGCGCGGCCACGGTCTGGATCGGCGCGATGCGCGCTCATCTCCTTGAGGTCGTGACCGGCCGAGAAGACCGGGCCGGCGGCCGTCAGCACGACGGCGCGCACCGTATCGTCTGCCGCAATGGCCCCGAAAGCCTCGCTCAACGCGGCCAGCATCGCTTCGCCAAGCGGATTGCGCGCCTGCGGACGGTTCAGCGTCAGTGTCGCGATGCCGTCCTGGTCTGCGCGCAGCAGGACCCGGGCGGTGCCGGGCTCGATATGGGCATTCATGGCATGGCCTTTCGCATCCGTGGCTATTGTCGGAGCCCAACCGTCATGCTGYAAGGGGAGGAGTTTCCCGCTGGCATCCGGTTTCCCGCACATGACACCCCGCATGACGATCTCAGAGGTGGAGACCTATCTCGATCAGGTCTTCCCGCAACTCCATTATGGCGGGCGCACTCATTTCATCGAAGATGTCGGCCCGCTGACGGCGCGCATGCGCTGCGACTATCACGAGCGGCATTTGCGCCCGGGGGGCACGATCTCCGGTCCGACCATGATGGCGCTGGCTGATCTCGCCCTCTATGTCGCGATCCTCGGCCAGATCGGCCCGGTCGGCCTCGCTGTGACGACGAGCCTCAACTACAATTTCCTGCGCAAGCCGGGGCCGGTGGCGCTGATCGCGGACGCCAGGCTGCTCAAGCTCGGCAAGCGGCTCGCCGTCGGAGAGGTCGCGCTGTTCTCGCAGGGCGACAGCGAGATGGTCTGCCATGCGACCGGCACCTACTCGATTCCGTCGGAGCGCTAGGAGTCGAGCGCTGGTCCTGGCCGCAGAACCGTCTCCGTGGGGGAATCGGAGCGTCGGGAGAAGCGCAGGGAAAGGGATGATCCTGCCGGACCTCGCAGGATCGCTGGAACGGAATGCGGTATCTAAATACCGTTTTTGCCATTGCACTGAAAACAATGCGATTTTTCGCCTTGGACCGTGATCGTGGTGCTTGACAGTACGGCAGCTTGCCCCTATCCACCGCCCCACACCGCCGCCGGCCTTCCGGCGGCTTGTCCTTTTTCAAGCAACCGAAGGGTGCCGCGATGAAGACCGTCTCGCTCAAGCCCGCCGACGTCGAGAAGAAGTGGGTTGTGATCGATGCCTCCGGGCTGGTCGTTGGTCGTCTCGCCTCCGTTGTGGCGATGCGTCTGCGCGGCAAGCACAAGGCCGCCTACACCCCGCATGTCGACTGTGGCGACAACATCATCGTCATCAACGCCGAGAAGGTGGTCCTGACGGGTCGCAAGCGCGACCAGAAGGTCTACTACCATCACACCGGCTTCCCGGGTGGTATCAAGGAGCGTTCCGCCAAGTTCCTGCTCGAAGGCCGCTTCCCTGAGCGCGTCGTCGAGAAGGCTGTCGAGCGCATGCTGCCGCGCGGCCCGCTGTTCCGCCAGATCCTGGGCAACCTGCGCGTCTACAAGGGCGCTGAGCACCCCCACGCCGCCCAGTCGCCGGAGGCGCTCGACGTCGCCGCGCTCAACAGCAAGAATGCGAGGCTCTGATCATGGCTGAGGTTCTTCAGTCTCTCGAGCAGCTCGGCCAGGTCGCCAAGACGGCTCAGCCCGACGCTCCCGTTCACGTCAAGAAGGTCGATGCGCAGGGCCGCGCCTATGCCACCGGCAAGCGCAAGAACGCCATCGCCCGCGTCTGGATCAAGCCGGGCTCCGGCAAGATCACGGTCAACACCCGCGACCAGGAAGTCTACTTCGCTCGTCCGGTGCTGCGCCTGATCCTGCAGCAGCCGCTGATGATCGTCGACCGCATGACCCAGTACGACGTCGTCGTCACGGTCAAGGGCGGCGGTCTCTCCGGCCAGGCCGGCGCTGTGCGCCACGGCATCTCCAAGGCCCTGACCTTCTACGAGCCGGAACTGCGCGGTCCGCTCAAGAAGGAAGGCTTCCTGACCCGCGACTCGCGCGTCGTCGAGCGTAAGAAGTTCGGTAAGGCCAAGGCCCGCCGCAGCTTCCAGTTCTCGAAGCGCTGATCCGGCTCACGCAGTCTGGCTATGCTTACAGGGCGGCTCGCAAGAGCCGCCCTTTTCGTATTGGCTGCAGCTCCGCACCAGCTGGAGTCGCCGCCGATGAGCGCTACCCGTCCCGTTCTTCTCGTTACCGGAGGCAGCCGCGGCATCGGCGCCGCCATCTCAGTCATGGCGGCCGGTCGTGGCTATGATGTCGCCGTCAACTACCAGCGCGACGCGGCCGCGGCCGCAACGGTTGTCGCGGCCTGCAAGGCCGCGGGCGCAAGCGCCGTTGCACTCCAGGGCGACATGTCTGGTGAGGCGGATATCCTGCGCGTCTTCGCCGAGGCGAAGGGGAAGCTCGGGCCCATCGCCCAGGTCGTCAACAATGCAGGCATTACCGGTAAGTCGGGCCCGCTGGCCGAGGCGGACGCAGAGGTCATTCGCAACTGCATCGACGTGAACGTCACCGGCGCGCTGCTGGTCGCGCGTGAAGCGGCACGGGCGCTGCTCGCTCAGCCGGAGCGGAAGGGCAGGGCGATCGTCAACATCTCCTCGGCTGCGGCAACGCTCGGCTCGCCCGGCGAATATGTCTGGTACGCCGCCTCCAAGGGAGCGATTGATACGTTGACGGTTGGTCTGGCGAAGGAGCTTGCTCCAGCCGGCATCCGCGTCAATGCGGTTGCGCCCGGCATTACCGAGACCGAGATCCACGCCCTGTCGACGGGCGAAGCGGGCAGGGTCGAGCGCATCGCGCCGCTCGTTCCCCTGCAGCGGGCGGCGTCTCCGGACGAGATCGCCGAGGCCGTGCTGTTCCTGCTGTCCGAGGCTTCCGCCTATACGACAGGCGTGGTTCTGCGGGTGGCGGGCGGGCGCTGATAGCGCCGGGGCCCTGAACGACAGATTCGGCTGTGACTGCCGCCCGGCGCGGCTGGATCAGGGCAGCGGCCATGCTAAACCGCAGGCTCACGTCTCCGGTTCCAGCCTCCGCCATGCGCATCCTGCTCGTTCTCATTGCTTTCGGAATGATCGCAGTTCCCGCGCTGCTCGCGCTTGCGCGGACGGGGGAGCCGACCGGGCGTCGGGTCGGACGGGCGTTGATCATCTTCCTGACGCCGGCCTTCGCGCTCGGCCTGATCCATGGCGTGCCTGAACTCGATGGCCGCGCCCTGCAGAACCCCATCGCCTGGACCACGTTTCGGCTGGTCCTGACCGGCCTCGCCCTGATCCTGCCCTGGTGCCTCTATGTCTGGCTCACGGGCAGGCGCTGACTTCATTCACGGATTGCTGCCATGACCGAACCCGTCGACACCCCCTCCATCGACCACGCCTTCACCGGCGATCGGCGCGGCCCGGCGCAGGACCCGACCTATGCCGGCGCGCTCTCCTTCATGCGCCGCCGCTACAGCAAGGATGTCGCCGGCTGCGATCTGGTGATCTGGGGCGTGCCCTTCGATCTCGCGGTCTCCAACCGGCCGGGCACGCGCTTTGGACCGCAATCGTTGCGCCGCGTCAGTGCGATCTTCGACGGCGATGCCCAGTATCCGTCGCGCATCGACCCGTTCGAGCATCTCTCGGCCGTGGATTACGGCGACTGCTCGCTGCCGCGCAGCGACCTGCTGGGCTGCGCCAAGGCGATCGAGCGCGAATCCGCCGCGATCATCGCCACCGGCGCCCATCTGGTGACGCTCGGCGGCGACCATTTCATCACCCTGCCGCTGCTGCGCGCCCATGTCGCCCGCCATGGCAAGCTGGCGATCGTCCAATTCGATGCGCATCAGGACACCTGGGACGATGGCGTCGGCGCTGTCTCGCATGGCACGTTCATGCTGGAGGCGGTGCGCGAGGGGCTGATCGATGTCGATCGCTCGATCCAGGTCGGCATCCGCACGGTTGCGCCCCGGGATTGCGGCATCCAGGTGCTTGGCGCCTATGAAGCCCATGRGCTCGGCGTCGATGGCGTCGTCGAGCGCATCAAGCAGCGCGTCGGGCAGGGCCCCGCCTATCTCACCTTCGATATCGACGCGCTCGATCCGGCCTTCGCGCCGGGCACGGGCACGCCCGTTGCCGGCGGCTTTACTGCGGCGCAGGCACTGCGCATGGTCTGGGCCATCCGCGATCTCGATTTCCGCGGCATGGACATCGTCGAGATCTCCCCGCCCTATGACCATGCCGACGCGACGGCGATCGCCGGTGCCGCCGTGGCCCAACACTACATCCAGGCGCTGGCGCTGAAGAAGAAGGCCGGTTGAATCGCTGTGCGAGCGGGCTGAATCGACTTACGAGCCGCGTGCACCAAGCGATTCAATCTGTTGGCAAATCTGGCATGACGCAAGCCTTCGCCCCGTCGGGCGAGAGGCTTGCCGTGCCCCGCAGGGCAACGTCGCGTCACATGCCGATTGACAGGGGCGGCGCCCTCCCACATATCAGCGTCATGTTCATGTGCTCGATCCGACGTCGCACCAACCAGGCCGCCCCGGCGCGCCCGCGATGACGCTCGGCTGAACCCCGAATTGTCCGCGAACCGCGCCCGGAGCGCGGTTTTTTTATGCCTGATGCTGACCTATCAATGAGCGCGAGCGCGCTTTCGGAGGCCCTGATGAGCCAGAATCTGAAATCGATCTTCATCGACGGCGAAGCCGGCACCACCGGCCTTGGCATTCGCGACCGGCTGGCAGAGCTGCCGGAGGTCGTCGTGAAGAGCATCGATCCCGACAAGCGCAAGGATCCGGCCGCCCGCAAGGCGATGATGGCCGGGGTTGATCTCGTCGTGCTCTGCCTGCCTGACGAGGCAGCGAAGGAATCGGTGGCGCTCGCCGACGAACTCGGCGCGGACGCTCCCAAGATCGTCGATGCCGCGACTGCCCATCGCGTCGCGCCGGGCTGGGTCTACGGCTTTGCCGAACTCGCCCCCGGCCATGCCGCGGCAATCGCCAATGCCAACCGCGTCTCCAATCCCGGATGCTACCCCACCGGCGGCATCGCCCTGCTGCGGCCGCTGGTCGATGCGGGCCTGCTCGCGCAGGATCATCCGGTGACGGTCAATGCCGTTTCCGGCTATTCCGGCGGCGGCAAGAGCATGATCGAAGCCTATGAGGCGGGCGTCGCCCCGTCCTTCGAGCTCTACGGGCTGGGGCTCAAGCACAAGCACCTGCCGGAGCTGCAGGAATACGCGCGCCTGACCCGGCGGCCGATCTTCGTGCCGTCCGTGGGCAATTTCCGCCAGGGCATGCTCGTCTCGGTACCGCTGCATCTCGACACGCTTCCGGGCAAGCCGAAGGTCGCCGACCTGCACGACGCGCTGGCGGCGCGCTATGCCGGCTCGACCTATGTGAAGGTGGTTCCGGCCGAGGCCGGCGGCAAGCTGGAAGCGGAGTCGCTCAACGACACCAACCAGCTCGAATTGCGGGTCTTCGGCAATGAGGAGCTGCGGCAGGCGGTGCTCGTCGCCAAGCTCGACAATCTCGGCAAGGGCGCCTCGGGCGCTGCGGTCCAGAATATCCGCCTGATGCTCGGGCTCGGCGAAGCTTAGATCATCGAGCCGGATATCGTCCGCAAAGGCGAAAGGCCCGGCCCCAAGCGGGGCCTTCTCCGTTGAGGCAAGGGGAGCAGCGCGGGCAATCCGCTGCGGTCATGACCTATGGTCAGCTGACGGGGTCGTGATGACCCTTTGCCTTGACGTCCCCCAAATGGGGGTAGCCGATATGGGGAGGGATGGCCTCTATCGGGGGATCGGTTGTGCGTAATGTCACGTCGCTGCGGCGACTGGTGGCTTTACGACACGAGACCCGAGACTAGTCCCCGCCGCTTTGGCTGCCTCCATGGCAGCTGTGAGCGACATTATTTGCGGTGTGGGCAACGCCGCCATGGTTGGGTCAAGCAGCCATGGCGGCGTCTTTTTATCTCAGCCCTTGTAGGGGACGAAGTTCTGCTTCTGCGTGCCGAGGCCGTCGATGCCGAGAGCCACGAC
>NZ_JBFTRC010000258.1:0-9173 GCF_056399325.1 Allobosea sp. 01N443 | reverse complement strand
CGCGGGCACGAGGCCCGCGATCATTCTCAGCGAAGTCGTCTTGCCGCAGCCCGAGGGGCCGAGGAAGGCGACGAGCTCGCCCTTCGGCACCTCGAGATCGAGATTGTCGACCGCGACGAAGTCGCCATAGCGCTTGGTCAGGCTCCGGATCGAAAGGAAGCCCTCTGGTGCATCGGTTCGGCTGGTCATGGTCGACATCCTCCTTTGGCTCAGCGGCTCAGCGGGATCACCTYGCGGCGCCACTGGTCCATGATCGGCTCGCGGACCTTGGCGAGTGCGATCCAATCCACCGGGATGACCTTGTCCATCGACTTCACCGCCGTGCGCGCGATCGCGGCGTCCGAGATCTGCGCCTTGGCATTGGTCGGCGCGTAGAACATCGCTTCCGTGAAAGCCTTCTGCGCCTCGGGGCTGAGCGCGTAGTTGATGAACTTCGCGCCGGCATCCTTGCCGGGGCCGCCGGCGACCTGGTTGACGGTGTTGATCTGGAAGACGCTGCCTTCCTTCGGCAGGGTCGCACCGAGCTTGCCGTTCGAGGTGTCGATGTTCACCTGCGCACGGGCGTTCCAACCGGCGCCCACCGTCGCCTGGCCGGAGATGATCGTGACATAGACCTCGGGCTTCGGCTCCCAGGTCTGCACGTTGGGCGCGATCTCGCCGAGCGCGGCGATGCCCTTGTCGACATTCTTGAGATAGTCGGTGCCACCGCGCGCCTTGTCGGTGATCAGCACGAGCGAGAGGCCCTGGATGTCAGGCATGCCGGGGATTGCGACCTTGCCGGCGAACTTCTTGTCGGCGAGGTCCATCCAGGACTTCGGCGTCTCCTTCACCGTATCGGTGTTGTAGAGCAGAACGAGGTTGTCGAAGGTCACGGCGACGCCGTCGACATCGGCAATGCGCGCGCTGGGGTAGAGATCGGCGACGTTCGGGGTGTTCTTCTCGTCGATCTTGGTGAGCAGCTTCTCGTCGGTCGCAGCCTTCGAGACCGAGACGTCCATGATCACGACATCGGCCTGCGGCGCGGCCTTCTGGGCGCGCAGGTTGCCCAGCATCTGGGCCGAGTTCGGCATCGGGAAATATTCGACCTTGATGCCGGGATTGGCCTTCATGAAGGGCTCGACCACCGCCTTGGTGTAGCGCTCCTGGAAGAGACCGGAATAGGCCATCACCGTCACGGTCTGCTGGGCCATGGCGGTGCTTGACAGGAGTGCGGTCGCGAGCCCGGCTCCGATCGCGATCTTGGCATATGTCTTCATGCGACTTCCCCTCTGTTTATGGTTGCGCGAGCGGCTTTGTGCCGCCCGCTTCGACATGTCGGACATTCAGACCCTGGCGAGCTTGCCCTCGACCATGGCGGTAGCGCCGGAGATATCGGGCAGCTTCTCGCCCTTGCGCAGGCGCTCGAGCAGGACGAGTTCCTGCTCCTGCATTTCGATGGCGCGGCGGGCATAGGCTTCGGCCGTCGCGGCCTTGAGGACGACAATGCCGCTCTCGTCGCAGAGCACGGCATCCCCCGGCTCGATCGTCTGGCCGCCGACGCTGACCGGAACGTTGATCGCGCCCTCGGTGCCGAGGATCTTGGTCGTGATCGGCGACGGACCGCGGCACCACATCGGCATGTCGGTCTTGACGATCTCGGAGAAATCCGTGGCCGGGCCGTCGATGACACCGGCAGCCACTCCGGCATTCTTCATGGCGTGGGTGACGACGCCGCCCCAGCAGGCATGCTTGGTGTCGCCGCAGCGGTCGATCACGACCACATCGCCCGGACGGACGAGCTTGGTCAGGTAGTGCAACGCGGTCGAATCCGCGTGTGGGATGCGGATGGTGACCGCCGTGCCGGCGATGCGCTTGGTCGGCAGCACCGCGCGGATCTCGCGGTCGACGAAGCCTGAATGCAGGACATGACCGATGGTCGCGACTTCGCATTTCTCGAGCAGCGCAACGAGGCTGGCCGGAATCTGCGCCGGCATGGGATTGACGATGAACATGCTGCGCTCCGGTCAGCCGATGACGTGATGATTGGCGACGGGGACCGCAGCGCGGACCTTGGCGGTGTAGTCGAAATCGAGCCTGGCGCTCGTCGTGCCGATACCGTCGGAAGCCTGGGCGGCGATATGGCCCCAGGGGTTGATGACCATGGAATGGCCGTAGCAGGCGTTCTTGCCCTGCGCATGGGTGCCGGTCTGTCCGGTCGCCAGGAACCAGGTCTGCGTCTCGGCCGCGCGGGCCCGGGCCAGCAGTTCCCAATGGTCCTTGCCGGTCATCAGGGTGAAGGCGGCGGGCAGCACGATCAGATCGGAACCGGCGTCGCGCAGCTTGCGGAAGAGCTCCGGGAACCGGATGTCGTAGCAGATGGCGCAGCCGACCGTGGCGTCCCCGACCTTATAGGTCACGACCTCCTTCCCACGCGAGACCATGTTGGACTCACGGTCTTGAGGTTCGCGGACTTGTCGTCCTGCGAGTTCATCTGGATGAGCGAGACTTTCAACGGCGTTCTCCCTGCAGGTGTTGCCGCAGCAGAACAAACGCGAGCCGGCCCGGCAAACGCGAAATTCTTGTTCGCCTCGACAAGAATTGCTTATGAGAACGCCAGCGCCATGCCCTGCCGTTTCCTTGGGCATCCGCMGTATGGTCAGTTGGAGGCCGCGATCTCGACGGCCATGTCCGCGATCAGCGCCGGTAATGTGTTGCCCGGATCATCGGCGAAAACCGCGTGGAAATTCAGCGGCGGCAAGCGCGCATCGACATCGAGAACGCGTAGATCACCCGTCTCCAGGAACTCCTGCACGACGACGCGCGGCAGCACGGCGATGCCGACGCCGTCGCGGATCAGCCGCGTGATGGTGGCGAGCGAGTTGGAGTTGAAGATGCGGATCGCGCTGGGGTCAACTCCCGCCGTTTCGATCACCCGCAGCACGGCCTGATGCGGTTGGGAGCCCTTTGAATAGGCAAAGATCGGATAGTCGACGAGATCGGCGATCGCGAGCCTGCCGGGCTTGAGGGGCAGCTTCGGCGAGGCGATCCAGAGGCATTCGAAGGTGCAGAGCTCGATATTGCGGATATGGGGAGCGACGACCGGCCCCATGACCAGGCCGAGATCGATCTGACCGTCCTGGATCTGGCGCGCCAGGTTCAGGCTGGTGTCGACGTTCAGGTCGATCGTGACGTTCGGATAGGCTTCCTTCACGCGCTCGATCAGCCGCGGCAGCCAAGCATACACGACAGAATCGATCGCGCCGATCAGCACCGTCCCGCGCTCATTGCTGGCGTCGCCGATCGTGCGCTGGAAGTCATTGACCATGCGCACGATCGCTTCCGCCTGCGCCAGGGCGCGCTGGCCGTGCGGTGTCAGGCTGACATTGCGCAGGTCGCGCTCGAACAGGCGGACGCCGAGATCACGCTCCAGGGTGGCGATGCGGTTGGAGACCGACGCCTGCGTGGTGCAGAGCTTGTCCGCAGCGACGGAAAAGCTGCGCAGCCTTGCAACCCAGACGAAGGTTTCCAGGAATTTCAGATTCACGTTGGGCCAGCCCTCATCCGCCTTGGTCACCCATCGACCATGCGAGCGCAACCGGCAAGCAACCGATGCGCGTGACATGAAGACCGATACAGCCGGACCATAGCGACCCGGTGGYGGGATGGCACGCAGGGATGCCGCTGGCGGGCCGCCAGCTGGCCCCGGAGTTGCGTGTCGCCGCTCCGAGGGACAGTGAGGCGCCGCGCCCTTATCTCAGGTCAGCCGGCGAGCTGCATGTCGCGGTCGAGCGGGAAGATCGGCCGGCGGACATGCTTGTAGGGCAGCTTGGTCAGGTCGGGCGTGCAGAGTGCACCGCTGTCGCAGACCACGACCTTGCCGGCGATCGGCTCGAAGGCGGCACGGAAATGCTGCATGGATTTCAGCCCGACCACCCGTTTCGCAACCGGGTCGATCCCGAAGGCGCGGAACTGCTGCAGGTCGAGCATCTGGGCCGGGAAGGTAGCAACGAGGATGTCGATGCCGCCGACACGCAGCACGGCAGTCGTGCCCCAGCTTCCCTTCAGCCCGCCGAGCATCGGCCCGTCACCGACGAAGTCGCCATCGCTCAACAAGAGAAGCGTGCCTTCGAGCGCAAGCGGTGCGCCCCCGACGCGCGGATCGGTCTTGCCGCCGAGCCGGATCGAGACGCGGTCACCGACCGCGTGGCGATGCAGCTCCTCGGCGGCTTCCGGATCGATGATCGGGCCGAAGCAGGCATCCTGGACGTCGGCCGCGATCATCGCGCGCAGCAATTCGGTGGAGTCGCCATAGCCGCCGCCGCCCGGATTATCCGCGTAATCGGCAATGACCAGCGGGCCGTCCTTGGAGTCGAAGGCATTGGCCTGCCGGGCCGCCTCCTCGACCGTGAGATAGGTGTTCACGCTCTCGAAGCGCCGCGTCCACATGTCATGGACAAGCTCCTCGGCGAAGGCGTGGTGGGCGGACAGATCCCCCTGCCCCGTCACCAGGACGGTCGGGCCGACCTCCTCGATATCGGCATTGCCGAAGGCGCCGTTGACGCTGACGGCGAAGACATCGGGCTTCTGCTCATAGGCACGTGCCCGCGCGATGCGCTCGACCATCGGCCCGATATCGGTGCGCCCGCCATTGATCTCTTCCAGCATCGGGCGATGGGCGCGAATGGTGACCGGCCTGATTTCGCCGGTCATGGCGCGCTGCAGAATGCCGGCGGCCTGCCTGGCGCAGTCGCGCACATCGACATGCGGATAGGTCTTGTAGGCGACGATGATGTTGGCGAGCGCGGCCATCTTGGAGGTGACATTCGCATGCGGATCGAGCGTGATGCCGATCGGCAGGTCCGGCCCGACCACGGCGCGCAGACGCTCCAGCAGTTCGCCCTCGCCATCCTGGTCGAACTCGGTGACCATGGCGCCGTGCAGGCCGAGCAGGATGCCGTCCAGCCGGTCCTTGTTCTGCTTTGCGGCCTCGATGATGACGCTGGCGATCCGCTCATAGGCATCGCGCGTCACCGGCCCGCAGGGCTGCGCCGAGGCGCTGATCGTGTGGATCACCGTCCAGCCATTGGGGCGGCCGATATCGAGGAAGCCGGCGATCGGCGTGTTCGCCTCGCTGCGGGCCGCAACGGCCTCGTCGCCAAGCTGGATATTGCGGGACGCGAAGGCGGCGTAATCGGCCGGCTTGCGGCTGAACGTATTGCTCTCATGCGAGAATTCGGCGGTCAGGACATTGAAGGACATGGCGCTTCCTCATACGTTTCTTCTGGCGGATCGGAACGGACAGTAAGCGGCGGACGGCAGGGTCTCAGCCGTCCCGCAGCGGCCGGCGAATATCGAGCGCCTCGATCAGGGCATCGCCGAACAGGTTGATGGCGATGACCGTCGCCGCGATGACGAGGCCGGGAAATATGATGATCCAGGGTGCGATGAAGATCTGCGCCGTACCGGAGCTCATCATCGCCCCCCAGCTCGGCAGGGGCGGCTGAGCGCCCAGGCCGAAGAAGCCGAGCGTAGCCTCGAGAACGATGGCATCGCCCGTCGCCAGCATTCCCGCCACGATCACCGGCGTGATCGCATTCGGCAGCAGATGACAGAACAGGATGCGGGCCGGGCTGGCGCCGATATTGATCGATGCCTCGATGAAGACTTCGTTCTTCAGGGTCATCACCTGCGCCCGCGTCAGGCGCGTGAACTGGGCGAGATAGGCGATGCCGATCGCGATGGCCGTGCTGTGCAGACCCGGACCGAGAATGGCGATCAGGATCAGCGCCAGCAGGATTTCCGGGAACGACCAGGTCAGATCGACGATGACGGTGACGATCCGGTCGAAGACGCCGCCGAAATAACCGGCGGCTGCGCCGAGCGATGCGCCGACGGCGACCGAGAGCGAGATCGACAGCACGCTGACGCTGAGCGAGGTGCGCGCGCCCTGGATGATGCGGGAGAGCAGGTCGCGTCCGAACTCGTCGGTGCCGAGCCAATGGGCGGCCGAGGGTGGCGAATTCGCCAGGCTCAGATTCTGGCTCGCATAGTCATAGGGTGCGATCCAGTAGGCGAGCAGCGCGCAGAGCACGAGCCCGAGGAGGAAGAGCGCGCTGAGCGCTCCCCGTGGCGAACGCGCGATCCGCGCGGGCAGCGAAGACCGGCTCATCGGGCACCCATCACTTCGCGCAGCCGCGGATCCATGGCTGCCTGGACAAGGTCGCCGAGCAGCGTGCCGAGCATCACCGCGATGGCGAGCATCAACAGGCAGCCCTGGACGAGCGGATAATCGCGCTGGCCGAGCGCGGTGATCAGCAGCGATCCCAGCCCCGGCCGAGCGAAGACGAACTCGACCGTGACCGCGCCGCCGAGGATCCAGCCGATGCGCAGGCCAAGGATGGTGGCGACCGGCATCAACGCATGCTGCAGGACATGGCGGAGCTGGATGCGCCAGAACGGCAATCCCTTGGCGTAGAGCACGCGAACGAAGTCGCGATTGGCCGTCTCGATCATCGCCGCACGGGTGACGCGGGCGATCAGCGCAGTGCCGCCGATGCCGATGGTCAGCACGGGCAGGACGAGCGCCTCCCAGCTGCGCGCACCGGAGACCGGGAACCACTCGAACTGGACCGCGAACATCAGGATCATCAGCAGCCCGAGCCAGAAGCTCGGAAGGGTCGAGCCGAGCAGGATCAGCCCCATCACGGCCCGGTCGAACAGGCTGTCGCGAAAGGAGGCGGCGAGCACGCCGACCGTGATGCCGATGATCGTGGAGAACATGAAGGCGAGCCCGCCGAGAGCAAGGCTGTGCGGCAGGTTCTCGGCGATCAGCTTCGCCACCGGCTGGCGCAGCACGATCGCATCACCAAGGTCGCCGGTGACGACCTTGCCGAGCCAGCGCAGATATTGGGCAATGAGGGGCTGATCCAGCCCGTATCGCGCAATCATCTGCGCCTGCTGCTCGGGCGACGACCCGACCTGGATGATGTGGTCGAGCGGGTCGCCCGGCACGAGATGGATGATCAGGAAGATCACCAGCGACACGGCCAGGAAAACCGGCACGAGCAGAAGCAGTCGCTTGATCGCGAATTGAAGCACGGCGCCCTCTCCCGCTCGAACCGGTCCGCGAACCCGTCAGTTGACGGGTTCGATATCGACGATCGACTGGCTCGACAGACCCGAACCGCGGATCTTCTCCGGCATGGTGACGCGCTTGCCGTGAGCAAAGAGCTGGACCGGCTGGTAGATCGGCGCGAACGGATACTGGGACAATACGTATTCGTGGTACTTGGTGAAGTTGACGACGCGCTCATCCCAATTGCGCGACTTGTTCATTGCGATGTCGTTCAGCTTCTCGGCCTCGGGATCGTTGAACATCGAGACATTGGGATAGCCGAGGCGCTTGGCGCTGAAGAACCAGTCGACGATATCGGCATTGGTCCAGAGATAGGCGCGGACCGCGAGCTGGTGGTCGGTCTTCTTGCGGTATTGCGAATTGATCGTGCTGGAATCGAGGATCGTGATGTCGGCTTGCATGCCGACCGCCTTGAGCTGGGCTTGAAGAACCTCGGCCAGTCGCTTGAATTCCGTGCCATTCTGGGCCCAGAACTTGACCTGGAGCGGCTTGCCGTCCTTGACGCGGATACCGTTGGGGCCGAGCTTCCAGCCGGCCTCGTCGAAAAGCCGCTTCGAGCGCTCGGGGTCGTAGCTGATCTTGTATTTCGGATCGACCTTGGACTCCTGCAGCGAGGAGATCAGGAAGGTGTCGGCCACTTCGCCGAGCCCGCCATAGAGGCTCTTCATGATCTCCGCCTGGTTCACGGCGAAGGCGGTCGCCTCGCGAACCTTGATGTCGGTGAAGGGCTCCACGCTGGTGTTGATCGGCATGTAGACCAGCTCGGTGCCCGGGATGGTCACCACCTTGATCGACTTGTCCGCCTGCATGCGCGGCAGGAAGTCCGTGGGGACGGCGACGATCAGGTCGGCGCCACCGGTCTTCAGCTCGAGATAGGCGGTCGATTCCTCTGCGATCTCACGAAAGGTCAGCTTCTTGAACTTGGCCGGCCCCTGGTTCTTCGAAAGGTCGGAGGCCCAGGCATAGTCGTCATTGCGGACCAGCACGGTCTGCTGGCCGACCGTGAACTGCTGCAGCTTGTAGGGGCCGGTGCCGACGGCCTCGCTGACGCCGAACTTGTCGCCGAGCGCCTGATAGGATTTCGGCTCGGGAATGCACATGAACGAGCTCGCGAGGTTCGAGAGCAGGTTCGGGTCAGGGTTCTTCATGTGGAAGCGCACGGTGAGGTCGTCGATGACCTCGACGCGCTCGATCGCCTCGACGGTGAAGGCGTTCTCGGTGCCCTTGAACTGCGGCACCCACCATTCGATCGTCTTGGCGTTGAAGGGCTCGCCATTGTGGAACTTCACGCCGGGCTTGAGCTTGAAGGTCCATTGCTTGCCGTCGGCCGAAGTCTCCCACGACGTCGCAAGCTGACCGTGGAAGCTCTGGTCGGCATCCTGAAGGACCAGCCGGTCATAGATCAGCGTCGTCGCCGTGTTCAGCTTCGTCGCCTTGATCGGATTGTAGGTCGGCGCGCCGACCCAGCGTGCCGTCAGCACGAAGGTCGCTTCCTGCGCGACGACAGCCGACAACGCTCCCGAGATCGCCGTCCCGGCCAGCGCGAGAGCCAAGGCAGCTCCGCTCACCTTCATCTTCGTCATGACGCCATTCCCCTCTTTTTTGATTGATGTTGGGTCTTCGTTCACTCGACGGGGCCTGAACCATCCCCCACATGCCCCGTGAATCGGCTGTAGAGCGTCGCCATCCTGTTCAGGCGCTCCTCGACGGACGGGCCGAGTTCGATGAAGACGCTGTTGACCAGGAGGCTGCCGAGGCTCGCCATCTGCGCGGTCGAGTCCCAGAACTGGTTGAACTCGGTCGAAACCACGAGAACCTCGTCGACGAGGTCCCGGCCCCAGTCGCAGAACGCGTCGGTCACGAGCGTGGTCCGGATGCCGGCCTGCTTGGCTTCGCGGGCCAGCAGCTTGGCCATGCGCGAGTAGCGGCGGGCCTCGAAGATCACGAGACAGGGCGACGGTCCGCCCGAAAGCAGCAGCTCGGCGAAATTGCCGCCTGCAAGATCGATGAGATGGACGCCCTCGCGTAGGTACTGGAGCTGGTTGGCGAGATACTGGGC
>NZ_JBFTRC010000257.1:0-6789 GCF_056399325.1 Allobosea sp. 01N443 | reverse complement strand
CACCGAGAGCGGGTGAACCGGCTGTCGCCCTCGATCCACCGCGGCTCGCGCAGGCGCCCGAGCCGCTCTGCTTCTGCTGGAGCGACGGACGGAAGATTGCGGAAGGGCTGACCGCCTGCATCAAGACGACGCAGGGGCGGCGGCTCGCCGAATGCGGCCGGGTCATCAACATGATGTCCTGGCAGATCACGGAGAATCCCTGCCCGGAAAGCTGATCGACCCATTCCGGCATAAGAAAAACGCCGCCGAACCCGTGTTCGGCGGCGTCTTTTTTCAAACGCTCTTGCGGTCCATTCGACTTAAGACTGACGGCAGTCAGAACGCCCCCAACACGATGGCGATCATGAACACAAAGGCCGCGCCCATCGCCAACCGGTCGAGACTCAGCGTGAGGCTYATCGCATCCTCCTTTGTCATTGACCTGTCACCGAAGCTAGCAGAACTGACGATGGCCGCAAGGGGGCTGCCTCATGACGGCGGCGTGGCAGAGCCTATTGTATCCCTAACACTTCATTAAATCATTGATTTGATTTGTGGACAAAGAAGATCATCTCCTTGAGACGACAAGTCTTTCCAAAGCCTTCGCCACAGCGATGACGCGCTCATCCGCTCCGAAACGACCGATGATCTGAACCCCCACCGGCAATCCGCGAGGCCCCGTCGTCACTGGAATCGTCAGGCATGGCGTGCCGAGCAAAGTCCACAATCGGTTGAAGCGGGAATCGCCGGTCGAGCCCAGCGTATCCGGCGCTTCGCCTGGCGCGGCATAGCTCACGACGACGTCGACCCCGGCGAAGAGGTCACGGCAGGCATCACGCCCGCGGCGCGATAGCGCACGCGCGTCGTCATACTGCGTCGGCGAAACGGCTCCCGCCGCATCGAGATAGGCCGAGAGCTTGGGCGGGATCACGCCGCGATGGTTGCGATACTCCCAGGAGAGCGCCTGCGCGGCCTCGAAATCCTGCAGCGGGCCATGGGCGTGGAAGGCTTCAACCAGGGCCCGCGGCGTCGCGAGCTCGACCACGGTCGCTCCCGCCTTCGCGACAAGAGCGAGAGCCGCGGCCAGCGCGGCTTCGGAACCCGCCTCCGGCTCCCCGGCAAAGGGCTGGCGCGTCACGCCGATCCGCGAGCCCTCCAGCCTCGCCATGTCAGCGTCCAGCTCAGGCCGGCCCGTCAGGGCCGCGAGTGCAAAACCCAGATCGTCGGCGCTCGCTGCCATCAGCCCGGCGGTATCGAGCGACCAGGAGAAGGGCTTGATGCCGACGGTCGGCAGCAACGCATAGGACGGCTTGATGCCTGCGACACCGCAATAGGACGAGGGCCGAATGACCGAGCCCCCGGTCTGCGTACCGATCGCCAAGGGGATCATACCGGCTGCGACCGCCGCCGCCGAACCTGCCGACGACCCTCCCGGGCTCGCGGTAAGATCATGCGGATTGCGCGTCGGCGCCGGATCGAGGAAGGCAAAGGCGGTGGTGTGGGTCTTGCCCGCGATTGTCGCCCCGGCGGCCTTGAGCGCCATCACGATCGGCGCGTCGGCGCGCGGTTGCCAGCCATCATAGATCGGGGAGCCCATGCCGGTCGGCAGATCGGCGGTGTCGATGATGTCCTTGACGCCGCATGCGACCCCCGCGAGCGGGCCGGAGCCGGGCTCCAGCCGTTCGGGCCGACTGGCGAAGGCGCGAATGTCGGGCTCCTTGGCAGCGATGCGGGTGGCGCAATCGGCCAGCGCGGCCGACGCGCTCACGGCGCCGCTGGAAACCTGATGGGCAATGGCGCGAACGGACAGCATGCGAGATCCTCGAAGGGCTGGCTTTGGTTGGATCGTCGGATCGATGATCCAACCACCTGTGTCTGCATCGGCTTTCCCGAAAACCGCGTTCCACGTTTAGGGGCCGATGTCTTCTGCGTTGCATCGGCTTTCCCAAAAACTGCATTCCACTTTTAGGGGCCGATGCTGAGAGCAGATGCTGGCATGATTTCAGCGCGCTGCGATACCGCCGGACATCCCCCTTGGCGCATGACGTCGATGCGCCGGATCGCCTTAGGTCAGGCCGGACTGGCCCGCTAACCACTCGTTAACCGCCGCTCCAAAGTTAATCCGCCTGTGGCGTACGGGGCTCACTGGGTTGAGAAACCGTTCACCAACCGGGTCGCATTTGATCGGTCATGCGACGCGTTCATCTCGCCCTCTTCGCGCTCGGCGTCATCGGCGCCACTGGACTTGCCGGCTGCGGCAAGTTCCAGAAAGCACAGCGTGCCGCCTGGCGCGACCAGGCGGAAGCCGCCTGCATGGCCTCCCGTCAGGTCCCGCTCTCGTCCTATGTCAGCCTGCGCGAGAAGCCGATCGACGGGCCGGGCACCTGCGGCATGACCAGGCCGCTCCGTGTCTCCGCCTTCTCGGGTGGCTCGGTTCACCTCACCAGCAATGCCACGCTCGGTTGCCCCATCGTCGCCACCACCGACAAGTGGCTGGCCGAAGTGGTGCAACCAGCGGCGCAGAACGTACTCGGCGCGCAGGTGATCGAGCTCAGGGCAGGCTCCTATTCCTGCCGGGCGATGAACAACGGCACCGGCACCAGCCGCACATCCGAGCATGCCTTCGGCAATGCCGTCGACGTGTTCTCCTTCCGGCTGAATGACGGGCGCAACATCACCGTCAAGGACGGCTGGCACGGCTCGCCTGAAGAGCAGGCCTTCCTGCGCGAGGTTTTCGTCGGCGCTTGCCAGCAGTTTTCGACCGTGCTCGGGCCGGGTGCGGACATGTTCCACTACGATCACTTCCACATCGATCTGGCGCGCCACGCCAAGGGCCGGCAGATCTGCAAGCCGGTGATCAAATACACCCCGAACTACAACCTGCCGCCGCCGGACCCGGCACGCACCTATTCGACCGCGCAGAAGTCCATGCGCGACAACCTCCCACCCATGGTGGCAGGCGCCTCAGGCAGCATGCTACGGCAGCCCAGCGACGGCTTGCGCCCCCCCGGCGCGGTCAACGGCGGCTATCCGGTCGCAAACCATCAAGGCGGCCAGAGCCTCGATGCACAGCGGCGCTATCTCGACGAGCAGCCGCTCAACCCGCCGCGCTACCGACCGGAGACACCACCGAGCGCGGCGCAAGGCCCGCTGAGGCTGCCGGGCTCCGTCCCGCCGGCCGAAGAACTGATCGTAGGCGATGATGAGGGCAATGGCGTCATGGACATGCAGGGCGAGGAGCAGGCACAGCCGCAGATCTCGCCAGGCAACGACCCCTTCGCTTACGGCCGGGCGCAAACCGGCGGCGGCCGGCGCTACTGAGGGCAGCGTCAGCGCGAGACCAGCACCTGCCGACATTCCGCCGGCAATGCATCGACGGACATCGGCGGCTTCGGTTTGGGCTTCGGTCCCGGGCGCGGCTTGGGCGGATTGAAGATCGCCTTGTATTGCCGCTCGACCCAGCCGGTCAGTTCCGCGCCGCAGCCGTCGCCAAAATTCGGCGGCTCCTGGCCGGAGCACCCMTCCATTCCCGCCGGACAGCTCAGCCGGATATGGAAATGGTAGTTATGGCCCCACATCGGCCTGACCTTCTCGAGCCATGAGCGATCCGCACCAGCCTCGCGGCACAATGCAACCTTGAGCGCGGGATTGACGAAGATGCGCTCGACACGCGCTTCGGCAGCCACGGACTTGATCAGCCTGGTATGGGCGGGCGTCCAGTTCTTCGGGTCGACATCGCGCCAGTCGGCTCGCGCCATGTTCACCGCCGACATATTCTCGCGCGCGTCACTGTCGAGGCGCTGCTTCGGCATCGGCGTGAGCCAGACATCGGCATCGAGGCCGATCTGGTGCGAAGCATGGCCGGTCAGCATCGGGCCGCCGCGCGGCTGGGAGATGTCGCCAACCAGCAGGCCGGGCCAGCCGTTGATCCTGGGGACGTTGCGGGCAAGCGTCTCCAGATAGGAAATCAGCGCAGGATGGCCCCAATTGCGGTTCCGGGCCAGCCGCATCACCTGCCAGCTTTCGCCGTCGACCGGCATCGTCGTCGCACCGGCAAGACACCCCCTCGCATAGGAGCCGATGGCACGGGCCTGCATGCTGGCCGGCGTCGTCTTCTGCCCGAACAGGGCACGCGCCGCCTCGGGAAAGGCCGCGATATTGGCCGTCCGGCGCTTCGCTTCCTCCTCCGCAGTCGACTGCGCATGCACGACCGGTGCCGTCAGCGCGGCCAGGAGCAAGGCGGACAGGGCCAGGAGCGGGCGATTCGTGCTCTGCATCGCCCGAGAACGCCGGGTTTTGGAGATCAGGTCAAGCACGAGAAACGTCACACGTATCAGGCATGGACAACGCCTACGCAGGGTTGCAGCCTTGGCTACGCAGCGATCGGGCGCCTTCGCCCAGAAGAAGATCGCGCGCCCATGGGAGGAGATAACGCTGATGACGGACACCACGATCAACCGCCGCGCGCTGCTTGGAGGGCTTGGTGCAAGCCTGGCCTTGCCCGGCACGGCGAGCTTTGCGCAGGGCTCCTGGCCGCAGGGCCGGACGCTGAAACTCGTCGTGCCCTTCCCGCCAGCGGGAGCGACGGACGTGCTTGGGCGCCTCGTCGCCGACAAGCTCGGCCAGGCATGGGGCACAAACATCGTCGTCGAGAACCGGCCCGGTGCCGGTGGCAATATCGGCACCGATGTCGTCGCCAAGGCGGAGCCCAATGGCGACACCTTCCTGATCGTCTCCGTCGGCATGGCGACGAACCAGTATCTCTACGCCAAGCTGAACTACGACCCGGCCAAGGATCTTGCCCCCATCACCATGGTTGCGCTGGTGCCGAACCTGCTGGTCGTCAACAAGGATCTCCCGGTCAAGGACACGGCTGAGCTCGTCGCCTATGCCAAGGCCAATCCCGGCAAGTTGACCTATGCCTCATCCGGCGTCGGGACCTCGGTCCATCTCTCCGGCGAATTGTTCCAGAAGCTGACCGGCACCAAGATGGTCCACGTGCCCTATCGCGGAACCGCGCAGGCAACGCAGGACCTGATCGGCGGGCGGGTCGACCTGATCTTCGACAACATCACCCAGGCGCTGCCCCATGTCCGCTCGGGGTCGATCCGCGGCCTCGGCATCACCACGGCGAGGCGCTCGGCGACCGCTCCGGAATTCGCGCCGATTGCCGACGTCGTTCCGGGCTTCGATGTCTCCTCCTGGTTCGCGCTCTTCGCTCCGGCAAAGACCCCGCAGGCCGTCATCGACAAGATCCATGCCGACACCAAGGCCGGGCTCGCCGATCCAGCGCTTCGGGCCAAGATGGACCTTCTGGCGGCCGAACCCGTCGGCAACACATCGGCAGAGCTCGGCGCCTTTCTGCAGGCGGAAATGAAGAAGTGGGGCGAGTTGATCCGCGAGGTCGGCGTCAAGGTGGAGTAAGCGGCACTCCTGGGGAACTCTCGGTACACCCCAGACGTTTCCCTGTCGCATCCTGTCGCATCGCGGCAGCGCGATGCGACAGGGAGAGGGGCGCGTCATGTCTACACTCGTTATCGTTCTGCTGGTCATCCTGCTGCTCGGCGGCGGCGGGTATTATGGCCATCGCAGCTACGGCAATGCCGGCCTCGGCGGTGTCGTCGGCGTCGTTCTGATGGTCGTTCTGGTGCTTTGGCTGCTAGGTGCAATCGGGGGCGTGCCCGTCCGTGTCTGACGGGATTCAGCTAGGATTGGCGAGGTGCCAGACCAGCATGGCCGCGGCGAGATCCTCGATCGCGGTACCGACCGACTTGAACAGCGTGATCTCGCCGTCCTCATTGGCCCCGGCGACTTCGCCGCGGCACAGTTGAGCCAGCGTGCCGGCGACCTTGTCCGCCTCATAAGCACCGGCCTTGATCGCGACCGCCACATCCCCGCCCTCCACCAGGGCGGCTTCAGTGTCGATGAAGACGCGCGCACGGTGCAGAGCCTCGTCATCGGCCTCGCGCATCGACAGATTGAAGGCGCCCACGAGGTCGAGATGGGCGTCGCGCTTCAGCCAGCGGCCCATGACAATGGGCTCTCGCGACAGAGTCGCGCAGGAAATCAGGTCGGCCTGCCGTGCGTCGCCCTCGAGGTCGTCGCTGACGCGCACGGTAATACCCTCCGCGGCCAGGGCTTCCACCACCGCCTCGCTTCCCTCGCGCCGGCGGCCCCAGATGGCGATATCCTCGAAATCGCGCACGGCACCGTGCGCCTTGATCAGGAAAGGCGCCAGCGCGCCCGAGCCGACCATCAGCATGCGCTTGCCATGGGGATGCCCGAGCTTGCGTGCGGCGAGCGCGGAGGCCGCGGCCGTCCGCCAGGCCGTGAGGCGCGCGCCATCAAGCGCGGCGAGCGGCGCGCCCGTCGAACCGTTCATGAGCAAGTATGTGCCCATCACRCTCGGCAGGCTCAGCGAGCCGTTCGACGGATAGACCGTGACGACCTTGGTGCCGAGGAAAGCCTCCGGCGCGGTCGGCCCGGTCCAGGCCGGCATCAGCAGAAGCGTGGCATGATCGGCCGGCCGTTCGATCTCGTGGTGATGGCGCACAGGCGTGACGATGTCGCCGCGAAAGGCTCCATCCAGCGCATCGATCAAGGCGGGGAAAGTGAGAAGGCGGTCGATCTCCGCCGCGGGGATAACGCGCATCTGTCTTTCGTCAATCAGTTGTTGCGGCTGGTCAGAGCCGGCAGGGCGGAATCGGGCACAGCGGCCCGCAATGACTGCGCCTCGCTGCGCAGAGCCTCGGCCTCGCGACGATTGCGTCGCGCCGCCTTGCGATGCTTGCCCTGCGCGATCCATGAGGC
>NZ_JBFTRC010000256.1:0-6796 GCF_056399325.1 Allobosea sp. 01N443 | reverse complement strand
GTCGAGAAAGGAGGCCTCCTCGATTTCCAGCGGAACGTTGTCGATGAAGGTCTTCAGGATCATCACCGCTAGGCTGACCTCGAAGGCCGCATAGACCAGGACCAGTCCGAGGCGGGAATCATCAAGGCCCACGCTCGAAAAGATCGGGAACAGCGGCACGGTGACGACCAGAGGCGGCAACATCTTCAGCGCAAGCAGGACCGCCGATGAGCGCCGCACGCCGAATTGCGGCAAGCGCGAGAAGGCGTAGGCGGCCGGAAGACTGACGGCCAGCACGAGTAGAATCGACCCGCCGGTCACAGCCGCGCTGTTGGCCAGACCCAGCATGAACTTGCTCCAGCGTTCGCCGAGACTGAAGAAATTCGCCAGCGTGGGCCAGAAAAGCAGGATCGGCCGATAAGAGAAGATGTCCCGGTCGGGTTTCAGGGCCGAGAGCGCGACCACCAGGATCGGGACGACCGAGACGAACACGGCAATTCCGAGCACAATACGATCTATCCAGCCCAGCCTTGCACGCGACGACTCCATCTTAGTGTTCCCGATAAAGCCGGATGACCTGAATGCTGGCGGCAGCGGCCGTCAACAGCAGCATGAGCCAGGCGATGGCGGCGGCCCGTCCGAATTCCCAGTAGCTGAATCCTACCTTGTAGAGATAGATCGAGAGGATCTGCGTGGCCTCGAGCGGTCCGCCCTTCGTCAGTATCCAGACAGTCCCGAAAGCGCGCATGGTGATGATGACGCGGAAGACGGCGGCGATTAGCAACCCGGCCATCATCAAGGGAAGCGTGATGCTGAGGAAGCTCTGGAATGGGCTGGCACCATCGATCTCGGCCGCCTCGTAGATCTCCGGCGACAGCGCCGCCCGGATCGGAAACAGCAAGATGAGGACGTGGGGCATGCCGGCCCAGAATTCGATCAAGGCCACAACCGGAAGCGCGAGGGAATCCGAGGAAAGCCATTGCTGCCGGGGAAAGCCTAGAAGTTCGATGGCGTAGTTGATCGGGCCGACATTGAGATCGAGCAGATAGCTCCACATCGTCGCCGTGACCGCATGGCTCATGGCGATCGGAGCGACGAGACAGGCGATCACCAGCGCGCGAAAGCGCCTCACGCGCACGAGAATGCAGGCGAGCCAAAGTCCGATGGCGAGTTGGAGGCTGACGGCGATCGCGACGAAAACCGCCGTGCGCCAGGTCGAGGCCCAGAAATCGGCGGCGGCGAGGGTCGCGCGATAATTCTTCAGGCCGACGAAATTCGGAACACGGCCGACTGAATAATCTGTAAAACTGAGATAGAGCGCCCAGATTTCGGGCAAGACGATCACGGCGGTGACAAGCGCATAAAGCGGCATCACCAGCGACCAGTTGCGCAAGGGGGCGAGCTTGCTCGCTACGTGGCCTACCGCGCCGGGCTTCAACTCAACGCGCGTCCTGGCGGGCATCCCCGAGTGCTCCCGCCAGCAGAACCCGATCCTGGTAAGGTGCGCGCTGCAGCTCCCTCGGGTCTGGCGCCGGCGAACCCAGCGCCGAGAATTGCTCAAGCGCGCCTTCCCACAAGCGGATCCTGCCGTCCAAATCGCTGAAGGCGACGGCGATACCTATTGGAGTCGCGATCATGTCGGGTGTGACGGCACCATTGAGGTCGTGGCTAAGGATCAGGAAACGGGTCTCCTTTGCGGGCGCTTTGACAAACGCTATCAAGTGCGCGCCGTTCGCGCGCGCCGCCCCGTCGGCGCGGTAAAGCTGAATCTCGTGGCCGTCCAGGATGCGCGCGACCAGTGTTGTCTGGAACGTTCGGCAATCGCTGCGTACGGCGCTAGCCCCAGTCGGGGAGATAGCAATGACGGTCAACTGATCGTCCATGGCTATGCTGCCGCCATCGAGACTCTCGCTCCGCTCAAGCGTCGAGGCGGTAGTTAAACCCGGTTCCGGCAGAAGCTGTAAGGACAAAGGCGCGCGGTCAGAGGCGAGGGCGACCTCACCGCGAAAGGCCATGAGCCGGCCGCCGCCATCGGAGAGCTGCATGTCGAGCAGCCCGTCGCCTGTACTAGCAAATCTGACCAGTCGCGCGGGCCCGGCCAACTGCGTCACGGCAACGGTCGACCAGTGGCGGTGGAAGCGCAGGGAGATCGTGAGTTTCCCGCTGCGCTGGAGGCAGGCGAGATAGGTCCGGCCGTTGCGAGCGCGAACCAGTTTCAGCTCGGCCTCGCCTTCCGCCACGAGGCCGGTGTCTTCGTCGATCAGGCGCAGACAACGGAGATAGTCGCCGTAGGTTGACAGATCGAGACTTTGGCCGCCTGCCTCGATGTCCCGGCGTAGAGTCTTGATGTCGATCCGCTCGATATCGCCGCCGTGCGCTGCGGCGAGCGCTGCCGCTTTACCCGCGCCGAAGCCCATCTGGGCGCATGTCGTCATCGCCCGGTAGGAGCTCAGCGCCAGTTGCTCGCCCGACAGGGAACGCCCGGGGCAAAGAACATTGCTCGCGCCCTGCGGGATCATCGCGCCGAGCGGGATGTGATACGGTTCGACCATGTCGGTGACGCCCGTTCCTGCACGCCGCTCCGTCGCCGGCCAATGGAAGTCGAGGTGATAGGTGCCGACGGCGACAGCGTCGTCGAACACCGCGCCGCTGCGGACATCCGCATCCGTCAAGGTCGCTTTGCCGATGATGCGCCGGCCTTCGCGTTGGCCGATGCTGCGAGCAGTATGAGCCAGCGTATATGTGGCGAGTGGCGCGCCACCATTGATGGTGTGTCGGCCGCCATAGCCTCGCGTCTGAAGATAATAGACTAGGCCCATCATCTGTCGGCGCGCATGGATTTCAGCCTTCGACAGGCTGAAGCCATCAGCCGCATCGAAGCCGACGACTTTCATCTTCACCTCGACCCGGCCATCGGCAAAGCCGTGCAAGGACGTCATAGGCAGCTCGTCGTCTCTCTCCCAACTCGGGCAGCCCTCCGGCAGCAGCGGGCGCACCAGTTGGTGGGTGTTCCAGAGGGTGAAATAGAGGCTCATCGGCAATTGTTCGCGCGCGCCAAGATGCGTGACAGGACAGCCGAGGGCTGAGGCAATCACCGCATTACCGGTCGCATCGATCACAACTCGGGGGCTGACGCGCACGAGGGTCGGCCCACATCGCACCAGAACTTCGGTGACGCTCCCATTCTCAGCCTTGGCATCAAGCGCTGCGGCATGCAGCCAAGTCTCAATCCCGGCCTCGTCGAGCATGCATTGCAAGGCGAAGCCGCAGGATTCGAGATCATAGGCGCGGCGGTCGTCATTGCTGCGATAGGGCTCGATCTTGCCGGCGCGGGTGAGGCGCGCCACCAGATCCGCGAAGATGTAATTGACCCGGGCGGTGTCACCGACAAAGCCGGCGACACCGCCTGCGGTGCCCTGGCCGCCTAGAATATTGCTGGGTTCGACGATGGCGACGCTCAGGTGCGGCGTCTTGGCCGCCAATGCGGCGAAGACACCGGACATCCCGCCGCCGAGCACGAGCACGTCGACATCGCGCAAAACGATGTCGCGGCTCGAGAGCGCATAGGGCGCGTTCATTCCCGGACCCACCCCTGAATTTATCGCCGCGCTGCGACGAGAGGTTGGATTTGCGCGTGCGCATCAGTCATGGCGGCCTGTGCTGACTTACGGCCCATCATGGCGGCGACAGCCTCCTTGACGAAGATGTCGCGTACCTGATTGGCACCTTCGAACACCGGCAGCGGGGAGGCGCCGTTCGCGAGTGCGGCGGCCGAAGCGGCACTATAGGGGGCGGCCGCGACAAAGGCCGGATTGGCGAGTGTCTCGGGATCGACCGGACCATTGCCATTCTGGGCCATTCGCAACTGCACGGCAGGCGAGGCGAGGTAGCGAATGAATGTCCAGGCGGCTTCACGCCCCTCGGCCCGGCCGTTGGCCGGGAATGCTGCCCCCCAGAATGCCATCTTGGCCGGAGCGAAGCTGCCTTCGGCCGATCCGGGGATTGCGAAGAAGCCAACCTTGCCGGCCACGCGGGACGAGGCCGGATCGTTGAAGCGGTTGTAATAGTTGTCGCCGAACAGCGACATTGCAGCCAGGCCCTCGCGCATCATCGTCTGGACGGAGGTGGCGTCCATCGAAGCGAAGTTCGGCGGCAGCGCGCCGCGCTCAACCAGCGTCCTCAACCGTTCGATCGCCTTGATGGTCTTCGGTTCGGTGACCTTTACTTCGTGATCATCCGTCAGAACATTGCCGCCCATAGCCTTGACGGTCGTAATGATGTCTTCTTCGGGCTTGATGGCTAGGCCATAGACCGAGGCGCCGTCCGCGCGCTTGTGCGAGGCCTTCTCGGCGGCAGCTAGGAAATCTTCGAAGGTCTTGGGCGCGGTAATGCCACGCTCCTCGAAGATCTGCTTATTGTAGTGGATGATCTGAGGATTCGAGCGGATCGGCACCGCGCGGAGATCGCCGTCAAGCTGGTAAGCGGCGAGCATGGACGGGAATATCTTGGCGAGTTCGAGCGCCTGGGCCTGCCGCTCCTTCAGCGAAACCAACTTTTCCAGAACGTCGCGTGAGGGCCAACTGCTCTCGATCATCACGACGTCGAACTGCGATGTACCAGATGACAGGGTCCGGAGCAGGTTTCTGCTGCATCTGCGGCCACGGCACCGTTTCCCAGACGATCTTGAACCCGGTCTCGCGCTCGAAAGCCGCCTGGAGATTGGTTTCGGGCCTGTTAGGTGTGCCCTGAAACGCCGTTTGATGGGCTGAGTTCGCGAAGACCCGGATCGGCACCTGGGCTGCGGCCTCGCTCAGCCCGGCCAGTCCGAGCAGCGCACCGATGATGAGATGTGTTTTCATTCGATCCTCCCGAAAGGAAGGATTACAGACGCTGCAGCAAGATACAACTGACATGTTATTAGCATTTCGGCACGTTCGAGCTTGGGCAAACCGTGTCAGGAGTCGGAACACTGCGCCCGTCGAAGCTGCGCTTTCCTCATTAGGAGGCAGAACAAGAGCTGCTCGAAATAGCCCCACCCTGCCACGTGCGGCGCAGTTCTTGGTTGGGGCATGGCTTCGAGCGGATAGTGACGTATTCGCCACCGGCGGGCCCGATGAATCGCCTCCTTCGGGATTGTACGACCGGTCGGCTGACAAATCGAACGGGGCGCGCAGGCAAAAGGGTGATTAGCCGACCCGATTCAGGGCATGACTTTCGCGAGGAACCGAATTCGGTCGACCAAGACATGGGTTGGCGTGCGAACCCGATGACGACCCGTTCAGGCCCTGACGCCCGCCGGCAGTTAACGTGCCAATGCCAGCTGGACTCGAATCACTCCCCCCAACGCATGCGGTTGAGGAACAGATTTTCGTTCGGCGCCGGGGTGAACTGCAGCGGCTTGGCGGCGCCATAGCCGATGACGGTCTGGTAAAGCGGCACGACCGAGGCCATCAAGGTAACCGATCTGCACCGCAGGCTCGAGGCACTCGACGAAGGGGGAGCATGACAAAGCCCAGCAGTTCGCAGCGCAGTTTCATTATCGCAGCGGCGTGAAACGGCACGAACCCCCAAATTCCATGGCGCCGCGGGAATTTGCAACAGAACCATGCCGCTGTTCTGCGGCACTATGTCGTGTCACTTCGCTGACGGCGGATGAAGTCGGGTATCGAGCGCGAACGACTCCTGAACTCGGCGCGCATAGCCCGGCCTGGCGGCCGTGAAGAGCAAATTCCAGCTATGGGTTGAAACCACACTCGGAACAACGACAAATGCATGCCGCCGTAGCAGATCGTCGCCAAAAACCTGCTGGCCGGCACTTGGGATGCCAGGGCGCAGCCAATTCGGATTCGGTACCCGATCCGGCGTGACGATATGGACTGCAGCAATGTCTGAAATAACGGCCGCCGTCATCACATGGGGAACGGTGTCTAGCACCCAGAAGCCCTTGTGGACGGCAACTTCGAGAATGGCCGTCGCAGGATCGAGCGCGCAATATACCGCACGCACTCCGGCGCTATTCCATCGCCCTCCGACCCGATAGGCTCCTTCTCCGCTATCCCAGGTCGATGCATGGATGGCTTGATCGAGGCGCCAAGCTATTAGCTCGGCGCCTCCAAGCACGCTCGGCAATGGCGTCACGCATAGACACCGTAGTCGAGCCGGGTCAGATAGTCCTCTACCAGCTCGACGCCGGCCGGAGTCGCCAGAAGGTCGATCGGGCGACGCTGGTCAAGGCCGATCGCGGGGCGTTCGAACCACTGTTCAGCCTCTGCCTGCGAACCGAAAACATCCGTTGCCTTCGACAGAATCTCGGCGAACTTCCACGCCCGTCCACTCTGCTCCTGGCTCAGCGGTTTTGCGGGCGCGTCCTTGCGCCGCTGATAGGTTCGCAGGCTCATGCCGAACGCCTTCTCCAGCGAATCCGCCTTCTGAATATGGGTGAGCTGCCCGACAAGATGATCCAGTGCCGAAGGCGGTAGGCCTCGTAGCAACATCTCATGCGCGTCCAGGGAGCTAGTGACGCGCCACGCTAGCAGCTTGGCGCCGCCCAGCAGTTCCGTCACCCTGTGCAGGGTTCCACCGGTTTCCGGTGGCATCATCTTCTCAGCCGAAACCACCATGGCTCATCCCCCCCGTTAGTCAACTGTCGCAAAATTATATGACAGGTGACGCGCCGAGTTTCAAGGGCCTGCTTGACTGCGGCCTAACTCGGCTCTGAACGAGTGGCCGGCCGGAGTTTTTGACGTGGACCGGTTTAAGCAGCCCGACGCGCATCATCTGTGCGATGCCGAGCGCGTCATTGCGATCGGTCATGTTG
>NZ_JBFTRC010000255.1:0-6803 GCF_056399325.1 Allobosea sp. 01N443 | reverse complement strand
GAGTTGAAGCCGGTGGCGCAGAAGGCTGTCGGTGCGATGCTCGACGGACTTACCCTGTTCGGGATGGGGGCCTCCTGGGGCGGCTATGAAAGCCTTGCCCTCCCCTTCGACTGCAAGGGCTATCGCACGGCAACGGAGCCTGATTTCAAGGGGCCGACCATCCGCTTCCATATCGGACTGGAGGATCTCGAAGATCTCAAGGACGATCTTGATGCCGGCTTTGCCCGCCTCCGGGCAGCGGTGTGATTCCAAAGGCCGGAGCGGCGATGCGAGAGGCGATCATTTTCGCCTATCTCGATGAGCCGCCCTTCTGCTGGCCCGGCCCCGATGGCCGCGCGCTCGGCAGCGATGTCGAGTTGATGACCGAGACCTTGCGGGAGATCGGCATTGTCTCGGTCGAGATGCGCCTGACCAGCTTCTCCGAGTTGCTGCCAGGCCTTGTCGATGGGCGCTGGACCATCACCACGCCGCTCTTCGTCACGCCGGAGCGGAAGAGAAGCGTCGATTTCAGCCGGCCAGTCTGGGCGCTGAGCGACGGACTCCTCGTCAGGCACGGTGATGAAGATCGCTTCTGCAGTTACGAGGCGCTGGCGCAGGATGGAAGCGCCCGCCTCGTTGTGGTGGCCGACCAGGTCCAGGAGCAGTCGGGCCTCGCGGCCGGCATTCCGCGAAACCGCGTCTTGCGCGTCGCGACGCAGGAAGACGCCGTGCAGATGGTCAGGGATCGAGGTGCCGAGGCCTATGCCAGCGTCGCCATGGCGCATCGTGGCTTCCTCGGTCACACCCCCGATGCCTCCCTTGCCATCGTGCCCGTGGCCGCCGAAGCGAAGGACAGAGAACCCGCAAAGGGCGCCTTTGCCTTCGCCAGATCGCAGGCGGATCTGCGGACCCGGTTCGATCAGGCTCTCGACGGGCTGATCGGCAGCGATTGGCACCGCGCCATGATGGCGCGATACGGCTTCGCGGCCAGCGATTTCGAAGTCGGTTAGCTCAGCGGCTTTCCCGCAAGCCGCAATCCAGTGGTCAGGACGTGCTTTAGCCCGGACCGGCGTTGGTATCCTCGCCCCTCGCCCTGGCGCGCAGGACGAATTGCAGGTTGCGGCAATAGACGAACAGGCCGAAGCCCTGCCCGAGAATGAAGACCGGGTCACGGCGGTAAAGCGCATAGACCAGCAGCAGGGCTCCGCCGCCGATCGAGAACCACCAGAAGGTCATCGGCACGACCGACCGCTTGGCCTTCTCGCTCGCCAGCCATTGCACCACGAAGCGCATGGTGAAGAGCGCCTGCGCCACGACGCCAAGCAGAACCCACCAGTCGATATTGTTCACGAAGACGTCGTGAAAATATTCGCCGATCATTTGCTGGAGGTCGATCAGCATCAGAGCGTCTCCGGCACGATCTGCGGCACGCGCTTGCGACGGCGGATCAGCCACCAGACGCCGGCGAGATCAAGAATACCGACCCAGAGCCGGTCGAAGAAGCCATAATTGGAGACACCGGTCAGGCGCGGGCGATCGCGTACGTCGACATGCGTGACCTGGTAGCCCTCCCGCACCATCAGGGCCGGCATGAACCGGTGCAGCGCATCGAAATAGGGCAAGGCGAGATAGGCTTCACGGCGGAAGCATTTCAGCCCGCAGCCCGTGTCGCGGGTGCCGTCCTTGAGAATGCGGCCGCGGACGCCATTGGCAATGCGCGACTGCCATTTCTTGAAGCCGGTATCCTTGCGTCCGACACGCTGGCCCTGGACGAGCCCGGCCTGCAATCCGGCCTTGTGCAGGGCCTGCACCATCGCCGGGATGAAGGCCGGATCGTTCTGGCCGTCACCGTCGAGCGTCACCACGACCGGCGCCCGGGCGTGGCGGACACCGGTACGCACAGCCGCGCTCTGCCCGCAGGATTGTTCGTGGCGGATCGCACGCAGCCAGGGGCGCGTCGTGCCGAGCTCGCGCAGCGCGGCCGCCGTGCCATCGGTCGAGCCGTCATTGACATAGATCACCTCGAAGGCGCCGAGCGTTTGGCAGGCCGCCTCGATATCGGCCAGCAGCGGCCCGACATTGCCGACTTCGTTGCGAACGGGCACGACAACGCTGAGTTGCGGCAAGGTGATGGGTTGTGTMTCGGTCACGAAAGCTTCATCCGGGAAAACGGCGCGCAAACTGCGTCAAGCGCGCAAACAGGGCAAGCAGGTTTCACTGTCGCGCGAACACGGCCATCTCGAGCCGCTTGCCGCCATTGAGATTGAAGCCGGGAATCGAGGTGACGAGACGTGGCGTGATCCCGGCGGCGGCGACGCCGGCATGGAACTCCGCTTCGAAGCGTTTTTCGACGAGCGCGATCCGGCAGCCGGGCTCCTTCAGGAAGGCAGCGGCCGCCGCACCATTCGGCCCCATGGCAAGATCGGTCCCGGTCAGGAAGACGAGGCTCGGCTCGCGATAACCCACGGTCATCACTGCGGGATCGGCACAGCCGACCGCCCGGACGGCTTCCGCCAGACGGGGCGAGAGCTTGAGCGAACGCAGGCTCTCGATCGCAAAGCCGTAGACGCCGATCGAGAGCAGGAGGCTCGCCAGGACGCAGCGCCAGAGCGCACCCTCCAGGTCGCCCTGCCGGAACGCCATGACGACGCGCCAGGCCACGAACAGCGCCAGCGCGAAAACTGGAAGTGCGAGATAGGGTACGGTGCGATCCAGCGTCCAGTTGGCATAGATGATCACGCCGACAAGCGCCGTCGGGACCAGCAGGACCAGCGCGGCGGTCGCGGTCGCGCCACGCCGAAGGCGATCGATGCCGCCATTGACCATCGCCAGAAGCAGCAGCGTCGTGACCGCCGGATAGAGCGGCAGCACGTAATGCGGCAGCTTGGTCGGCACCGCCTCGAAGACGATCCAGGACGGCACGATCCAGGCCAGCAGGAAGATGATCTGCGGCTCGCGGCGACGCACCCAGGCAAAGGGGATCGCCATCGCGGCGAAAGCAGCCGCCGGCCAATAGGTGCCGAAGAAGATCAGCAGATAGAGCCCGGGCGGACCCCAGTGCTTCTCCTGGCCCTCCGCGACCTTGCCCAACATATCGTTGCCGACGCTGGCCGTGAAGAAACTGCCGCCGGTCTTCCAGGCGATCGCCACGAACCAGGGCAGCACGACGAGCAGGCAAAGCAGCAGCCCCCAGGACGGGCGCAACGATGAGAACCAACGCCAGGAGCGCTCGCGGATGCATAGCACGATCGTGGCGAGTCCCCAGACCATCGGCACGATCGGCCCCTTGATCAGCAGGGCAATCGCTGTCGCGCCCCAGAAAACCAGCCAGTTGCGGCGGTCCGGCACGAAGGCGAGCGAGCGGGTCCAATCCAGCCAGGCGCGCGCCAATGCCCCCATCGTCGCCACCGCGCAGGCTGCGAGCACCGCATCGGTCTTGGCGATCCGGGCTTCGACGCCGAGCAGCACAGCAGCGGCCATCAGAGCCCCGCCGAGCAGCGCCACGCCCGGGCTGAAGAAGGCGAGCAGCGCCCAATAGGTCAGCAGCACCGTGGCAACCGCGCCGATCAGCGACGGCACGCGATAGAGCCAGATCTGATGACGAGGGTCCTGGACACCCAGCGCCTCGCCGGCGGTCACAGCCGCGCTCTGCAGCCAATAGATTCCGACGGGCTTCTTGTGCCGCGCCTCCTGCTGGAAGCGGATATCGACGAAATCGCCGGTCTCGAGCATCTGTTTGCTCGCCTGGGCGAAGCGCGGTTCGTCGCGATCGAGCGGCTGGAGGCTCGTGAATCCCGGCAGGAAGGCTGCGAGGGAGAGCAGAAGCAGGAAGACGCAGGCGCGCCAATGGCTGGCCGATGCGAAAACGGAGATGCGGTCAAACACGGGCCGGAGCGAAAGCATTGTCCATCCTCGCGACCGGCCAGGTCGCGTTCATCGCAGGCATGAATGTCGCAAGGCCAGGTATCGACCCAGGGCGCCGCCGGCATGGCGGGGCTTTCGGGCGCGATCAAGGCAAAACGGCCCGCGTCCCGGCGACGCACGCCGTTTACGACGCCACCTCCCCTCCTGCAAGCCAAACGCAGGATATCCCTTGCGGGCGCCGCAACCGCGACGACGAGGCAGGAGGATTATCCGTGGCCAGGCTTCTCTGGCGCAGTCCTCGCGGCCTTCGTCCTTTTCGGCCGGATGATCTTCGACCTACGATGCGCAGGCGCCGTCGATTYCGGCGGCTCCGAAACTCGGGGGAGAAGGTTGGACCCTTCGGGCCAGCGTCAGGCCTTCTTCAGGAATTCCGTTCTGAGCACAAGTCCCTTCACCTTCTCGGCGTTGCACTCGATCTCATCCTCGCTGCCGGTCAGGCGGATGTTCTTGACCAGGGTACCGCGTTTCAAGGTGACGGAGGTCCCCTTCACCTTGAGATCCTTGATCAGCGTCACGGAATCGCCGTCCCTCAGGACATTGCCGTTGCTGTCCTTCACGTCGCTCATCGCGGGAATCCGTCTGTGCGATTCTTGGTGGATCTCAGCGCGTCCCGCGACTGCGATCGATAGAAGTGGCGAGCCCGGCAGGATTCGAACCTGCGACCAGCAGCTTAGAAGGCTGCTGCTCTATCCAACTGAGCTACGGGCCCGTAGTCGAAAGCGCCCGGTCAGGCGCCAAATGGTTGGTCAGTGGGTCCACTGCCCGACACGATTGAACTTGAAGTTATCCGAATAGGCCATGCCGCGCCGCTTCGGCACATGGGGCTGCTCCACCCGATAGGCGATGCCGTTGCGCGTGGCATAGGCCACTGCCTCATCCTCCGTGTCGAACCAGAGTTTCACCTGGCTCTTCATATCGGCAGAGGATGTCCACCCCATCAGCGGTTCGATCTGGCGCGGCTGCTCCGGCTCGAATTCCAGCAGCCAGCGCTCGGTCTTTGCCGTGCCGGACTGCATGGCATTGCGGGCTGGGCGGTAAATGCGTGCGGTCATGCTCTGGCTCGGCCGTCAGCTCGTCATTCCATTGGCCCGCGACAGCGGGCCAGGCGATCTCGAGAATGGTCGGGGCACCAGGATTCGAACCTGGGACCCTCTGCTCCCAAAGCAGATGCGCTACCGGGCTGCGCTATACCCCGACTGTCTGCAAGTGCATCAAATCACTCACGAAACGATCGCACACGCTCCTCGACGGCCACATGCGACGCGCAACGAGATAGCACCGAACTGCCGCCATGGGAACCGTAAGTTCCGATGAAATTCCCAGGCAAATTCGTCAGGCATTTCCCGCCGTGCCTTCGCGCAACCCAGAGCCCGAACGACGAAATTGGCCGTACGGCCGTCGAAGCACACTCAATTCGTTCGCCTTCGCGTGCGCCGACACCCTGCGCGCAGATGCAATCTACCACTTTCGCGCCCTGCCGTTCCTGCAACGGGCTAATGCGAGATGCTGCACTTTCGAGCCCTCTGGCCGGAATGCCTACCTTTTCGGATGACGAGGGAGCCTCGTGCGGGGTGTAGGCAAATCCCCCCTAAGGAGAAACGACCTAGCGTAAAAGCCAAATTGAGCAAAACCAACAAATCTCGATATGTTCAAAAATGAGAAAGCACGAAAAATATTGAAGATGAACTTCGCATTTCAAAGAAAAACCAATTAGCGCCCTGGCGGCTTAATGCCTCCCTGGGCGGGAGGCATTGCTATGAAATATCTAAAATCCAGCATACTGATTGCCGGCTTGCTTGCTACAACATCAACATTATCCTACGCACAGAATCCTGCCGCTCGTGGCCTTCCCGAATATTATGAAGGCCTCGCGATAGACGGCACTCCGACGCAACAGCCCTATCGTTCCTGCGAAAGCAAACTCATCGGAAGCCAGAGGCTCTGGCAGTGCGATCCGTCCGGCCGCAACAGGATGAGTGGACCTGTAGGCCTGGATTGGTCCGCGAGCAGTGCGGCTGCGACATCCGGATCGGCTTCCAGCCTCCCCGGTCCCGGCGGGGTGCGGTATTACAACGCGGTCACGGCCAACGGGCGCAAAACGCGGGCGCCGAGTCGGGACTGTGTCATTCAGGAATATGACAGCGGACCCTTGTGGGCCTGTCCACCGCGCGCCACGGCGGCGATCGGCACCGGGGCGCCCGCCTTCCAGGGGGCTGCCCCTGGCGGCGTTCAGTATTACACCGCTGTCACCCCCAACGGTCGCCGGACGCGCGCGCCCAATCAGGCATGTGCCCTCTACCAGCAGGACGGCGGCGAGTACTGGGCGTGCCCGCCGCTGACAACGGGAGCACTGTCTTCAGGAGCACCCGGCAGCGCCGGAAATCCGGCAGGCAACGGTAACGGCAACGGCGGCGAAGGCGGAAATCCTGCTGGCGGCGGCGCCAGCACAGCGAGCAACAGCAGCGGTTCGGGTTCGGGCGGCGGGTCCGGCGGAGGCGGTGGATCCGGTGGGGGCGCTGGGCCCGGTGGGGGCGCTGGGTCCGGTGGGAGCGGCAGTTCGGGCGGCGGTGGCGGCTCCGGAGGTGACGGCCGTTCCGGCGGCAGTGGCGGTTCCGGCGGTAGCGGTGGCTCCGGTGGCAACGGTGGCTCAGGCGGCGGCCACGGCGGTGGCAATGGTGGCGGTCACGGCGGTGGCAATGGCGGCGGCCACGGCGGTGGCAATGGCGGTGGTCACGGCGGCGGCAATGGTGGCGGCCACGGCGGTGGCAATGGYGGCGGYCACGGCGGCGGCAATGGTGGCGGCCACGGCGGTGGCAATGGCGGCGGTCACGGTGGCGGCAATGGYGGCGGCCACGGCGGTGGCAATGGCGGTGGTCACGGCGGCGGCAATGGTGGCGGCC
>NZ_JBFTRC010000254.1:0-6807 GCF_056399325.1 Allobosea sp. 01N443 | reverse complement strand
GTCGACGACGGTCTACCAGAAACTGCGCAGCGACATCATCCAGGGCGAATTCAGGCCGGGTGAGAAGCTGCGCATCGAGGGGATTGCCTCGACCTATGGCGTCGGCAGCAATGCGGTCCGCGAGGCCCTGTCGCGGCTGTCATCGGAGCGCCTCGTCGAGCGGCACGAGCAGCGTGGCTTCTCGGTGCCGACGATTGCCCTCGACGATTGGCGGGTCCTCGTCCGCACGCGCTGCTGGCTCGAAACCAGGGCGCTCGAGGAAGCGATCAGCCATCGTGACGAGCGCTGGGAGGAAGGCATCGTGCTCGCCCTCCACCGGCTCTCGCGCTATCGCTCGGATCTCCCTGCGGAGCGCGCCGCTTGGGAGGACGCCCATCGCAATTTCCACCGGGCGCTGCTGGCGAATTGCGGGTCGCCCTGGCTGCTCGAGTTCYGCGAGATCCTGGCCGACCATGCCTCGCGCTATATCTCGATCTCGCACGCCTTTGGCAGGATGCCGCGCAATGGGCAGAGCGAGCACGAGGCGCTGATGAAGGCGGTGCTCAACGGCACCCCGCAAGAGGCCTGTGCCCTGCTCGTCGCGCACTACACCAAGACGCTCCAGACGATCGAGGAACTGTTCACGGAGGAGCGTTTCGCAGCCCTTGCGACCGGGCCCGGGAGCACACGCACCGCGGAATTCACGGAGTGACCACAGCGACGCTACGCGGAAATCTGATCTCCGCGTCGGCAAATCTGTGGGGAGCGCCGTTGTTTCGAGTGTCGCCTCCAGCCCGATCTTGCCGGGCCTCTTCCCGTCTCCGCCCGCCGCAGCGACGAACGTGGCTGGCGTGTCTGACTGGACCTCAGGACAGTCGATGGTCAGGCTCGGCGACAAGGCCGAAATCCTCCTGGAGCCCCCCGGACCCGGCAATGGGCTCGTGAGCCGAAGGTGCGCATATTGGCGTAAGGCATCGCTCGTCAGAAGCCGACCGATGCGGTCGTAAACGGCAAGCCCGTCACGCGGTGCCTGTTCGGAAGCGGCAAAAGTCAGACGATTGCCGAACACCGGATTGTCCATGGTAGTGGACATGCTTGGTGGTGTGGCGATCGTCTGGGCAGCTGACGCGGCGGCCCCGATAATTCGCGTGAGATGGTTCGGTTTCTGCTCGAAAGCTGAGGCGTGGGATTGCACGAGAAGGATCACGTTTCGGGTCGGCCGACATTGACGAAGGCGAAGTCCGCATGCCCTCACTCTGCCCCGCCTCTGCCGACTGCCGACGGACGAGCGCCCTCGACAGACTCACGGCGCGGCAAACGGCCATGCAGGATCACATAGGCGACGAGCCCGATCACCAGCCCCCAGAACGCCCCGCCGATGCCGAGCAGGCTGATCTTGGCCGATGAGGCAAGGAACGTGATCAACGCCGCCTCACGCGACCTCTGGTCGGCCATAGCGCTGGCGAGACTGCCGCCAATCGTGCCCATTAGCGCCAGCCCTGCGAGCGTCGTGATGAAGGTCGCTGGGAATGCCATGAAGACCGCCGCCAGAGCCACGCCGAAGACGCCGACAAGCACATAGAAAACGCCTGCGGCGATTCCTGCGATCCACCGTTTGGACGGATCCTCATGCGCTTCCTTGCCCGTGCAGATCGCCGCGGTGATCGCTGCGATGTTGAAGGCGTGGGAACCGAACGGCGCCATGATCAGCGAACCGAGACCTGTCACGGTCACGATCGGATTGGCGCTGGTCCTGAAGCCGTCATTGCGCAGGACGAGCATCCCCGGCATGTACTGCCCGGTCAACGTGATCAGGAACAGCGGCAACGCGACGCTCAAGAGCGCATTGAGCGAAATGTCCGGCGCAGTGAACACCGGAGCCGCAAGMTTGAACTGAAGCCCCGCGAGATCGACACGTCCCTGCACAGTCAAGAAGGCGAGGCCGAGCACCAGAATGCCAACGATAGCATAGCGAGGGATGAAGCGCTTCAGCACGAGATAGGCGATGATCAGAAGCCCAACCAGCAGAGGATCGACGCTCGCACCGCCAAACGCGCCGATGCCGAACTGCAGCAGGATACCGGCGAGCAAGCCTGATGCGATGCCCGGCGGGATCAGCCTGACGACCTTCTCGAAATAGCCCGACAGCCCGAGGGCGACGAATGCGGCCGCCGAGATCAGGTAAGCACCGACCGCCTCGGCATAAGGGGTCGTGGCGAGTGCCGTGACGAGGAACGCCGCCGCCGGCGTCGACCAGGCCGTGATGATCGGCTCGCGAAAGTGCCAGCTCAGATAGATCCCCGTCAGCCCCACGCCGATTGAAACAGACCAGACCCAGGATGCCGTCAGCTCCGGGCTGAGCCCCGCAACCTTTGCGGCCTGAAAGACCAGAATGAAGGTTCCCCCATAGTTGACGATGACAGAGATCAGTCCCGCGACGATCGGAGGCGCGAGATCACTTGGAGTGAGCGATGGTGGTGACGAGACAGGCGGCATGATCGTGGTCGTTATCCTGAAAACCCGCCTGGCCCGGGCCAGCGAGGCGGCTTGACTCCTAGCGGATCAATGGTCTGTTCATCCCCTCCACTTTCTTCGAGCAAGTCAGACCAATTGTTCAAGCATTCTCAGTTGGAATCGGTGAAGGCATGGCTTGCCCATCCCGCCCATGCGGAACTGCCGCTTCACGCGCGTATTCAACGGGCTTTGCGGCAGATGATCCTCGATGGTGCGCTGGGTCCCGGCAAGCCGCTGCCGGCCTCGCGGGCGCTCGCCAAATCGCTCGGTCTCTCCCGCGACACGATCGAGGCCGCCTATGCCCAGCTCCATGCCGAGGGCTTCATCGACCGGCGGGTGGGCAGCGGCAGTTTCGTGGCTGAGATGACCGAGTTCACTCCTGGCCTCAGGCTCTCTCATCGCGGCGCACTGCGGCGTAGCCCGGCTTCGAACCTCAGCGAACGCGGAGCGGCCATCTTCCGCGGTGGCGGCGTTCGCGAGCAGCTATCTCCCCGGCCGTTTGCCCCGGGCGTACCCGAGACGCGCAGCTTTCCGCTCGCGCTCTGGCAACGCCTGGAGCGGCAGGTGCTGAAGGAGACCGGCACGCGGGCGCTTCTTCACGGAGATCCCCAGGGCGCGGAGCCGCTTCGACGCGCTATTGCAGACTATGTCAACCTGGAGAGAGGCGCCCGCGCTCATCCCKACCGCGTGCTGGTCCTGACAAGCTCACAACAGGCAGTGGCGCTCTGCGCCAATATGCTGCTGGATCCTGGAGACCGCATCTTTATCGAGGATCCAGCCTATTACGGGGCACGCAAGGCCTTCGATGCAGCCGGTCTGGAATCTGCGCCTATCCGCGTCGACGATCAGGGAATTCTGGTCGAGCAACTGCGTGACGATCCGCGCAAGGCCAAGGCCGTCTTCCTGACGCCGTCCCATCAGTTTCCGACGGGCGCGACACTTGCGCTCGACCGGCGTCTCTCCCTGATCGAATGGGCAGCGAAGCATCAGGCCTGGATCATCGAGGACGACTACGACAGCGAGTTTCACTACGCCGGCAAACCAATGGCCTGCGTTCAGGGTCTCGATCAGCATGACCGGACCGTCTATATCGGCACATTCACGAAATCGCTCTTTCCAGGCTTGCGGGTCGGCTATGTCGTGCTGCCCCCGCAGCTGGTCAAGCCAATGACGATTGCGCGCACGCTCCTGGACGGCCACACCGCCTCGATCGCGCAATTGACACTCGCCCGTTTTATGGAGGGAGGACATTTCGGAGCGCATGTTCGCGCCATGCGTAATGTCTACGCCGAGCGGCTCGAAATCCTGGCAAGCCTCGTGCGGACGGAGCTTTCGGCTTTCGTCGAGCCTCGGGTCCCGATCGGTGGACTCCAGATGCCGTGCGCGCTGACCGGCGACCTTTCAGAGCGTGCGGCCATCGACGCCGCGCAGCGCGTTGGCGTCGAGCTTCTGGGTCTGTCGGCCCTTCATGCTTCTGGCAATGGCGAGGCTGGCTTTCTGATGGGCTTCGCGGCCTACACTCCGGCCGAGCTTGAGGTCGCAGTCAAGCAGCTCTCGAGCGCATTCCGGACTGTGAAGAGCGCGTAGACCGGGGCAGTCCGGCTCACCGCAAATGGCCGGCCTTATCCTCTGCAAGTGGATGGGTGCAGCAGGCCATTTTCAAGATAAATACCGACGAAGCGATCCGCCGCAGATCAACAGTCGCATGTGCCAGGACTACACTTCATCTGGGTATAACGGACCTGCATCAAGGCGGGATCGTCGGGTTGCCGCCCTCGGCAAGGTCTTCGCAAGACTTGCCCGGCGGTCTCATCTGGAGCTTGCTTCGACATGAATGCACCATCGACGGGCGCCCTTTCGGCCGAGGATATCGCCCGCTTCGGTCATGACCCTGCCGAAGCATTTGCGATGAACCTGAAAGCCGTTCAGGAGCGCATCGCGTCAGCGTGCCAGGGCTGCGGGCGAAATCCAGTCGATGTGCATCTGCTGCCGGTCACCAAGACGGTTCCCGCCCATATCCTGCGGCTCGCCTTTGCTGCAGGCATCTCCAGCTTTGGGGAGAACAAGCTTCAGGAGGCCCGGGACAAGCGGTCGGTGCTTGGCGACCTGCCGATCCGCTGGAGCATCATCGGTCACCTCCAGACGAACAAGGTCAAGTATCTCGCCCGCTTCGCCACGGAGTTCCATGCCCTCGACAGCGTCCGGCTGGCCGATGAGCTCAACCGCCGGCTGGAGGCCGAGGGGCGCGACCTCGACGTCTTCGTTCAGGTGAACACGTCCGGCGAGGCCAGCAAGTACGGCCTGCATCCCGACGATCTTGTGTCGTTCGTCGAATGTCTGTCCGAGTACCCTCGCCTGAAGCCGCGCGGCCTCATGACGCTGGCAATCTTCAGTGCGGATTCCGAGCGCGTGCGCGCCTGTTTCCGGCTGCTGCGGACCCTGCGGGACCGCGCCGTCAGCATCGATCCCGGCCTTGTGCAGTTGTCGATGGGTATGTCGGGTGACTTCGAGTGCGCCATCGAGGAAGGCGCCGACGTCGTTCGGGTCGGCCAGGCCATTTTCGGTGCGCGACCGACCAGCGACGCGCTCTACTGGCCTGGTCTCATCCCGACCTCGCGACCGGAAGAGTGACGACACCGAGCCGAGCCTGTTCTGTTTCCGAAAGCAGACATGATCCGGCGGCAATGCGGGTTGCCGRCTGCGCCTCATGCAGCTTCGTCAGGCCCAGGTCTTCACCGCTGTGTCAGGTCAGCAACTGCCCGCCATCGACGACGATCGTTTGCCCGGTCACCCAGCTTGCCATGTCGCTCGCCAGGAACAGGGCGACATTGGCGACCTCTCCCGGCGCCCCGAAGCGCCCCCAGGGAATGCTGCCGAGCGTGCGCTCGTAGAGCTGCGGATCGGTCGTCTTGCGATTTTCCCACGAGCCGCCCGGAAACGCGATCGAGCCCGGCGCGATGGCGTTGACCCGGATGCGCTTCGGTGCGAGCGCCCGCCCCTGCCCCATGGTGTAGTTGACCACGGCCGCCTTGATGGCAGCGTAGGGCAGCGAACGCGGCACCGCCGTCAGGCCGGAAATCGACGAGATGTTGATGATGGCGCCGCCGCCCGCTTCCTCCAGGAACGGTATCGCCGTCTGGGTGGCGCGCACGGTCGCCATCAGGTCGACATTGATGCTGGCAAGCCAGCCGCTCTCGTCATCCTTCGAGCCGAAGCCCGACGCGTTGTTGATCAGGATGTCGATGCCGCCGAGCGCGCGAGCAGCGTCAGCCACAAAGCTCGCGGCCGCAGAGCCCTCGCCGAGATCGCATGCCATGCTGAAAACCGCCCCGCCATGCCGCTTCAACTCGGCTTCGACGGCGCTGAGCCCCTCGGGATTGCGAGCGCAGATCGCCACATCGGCGCCTGCCGCCGCGAAAGAGAGCGCGATGGATCGCCCGATGCCGCGGCTGCCGCCTGCGACGACGACCTTCTTGCCCCTGAAGGAGATTTCCATTCCGTAGCCCCGTTCAAACCATTTGACTGATCACGCCATGGTGCGCTTTCGGCAAACCGGCCTCAATCCGAATATGGCCCGGCGTCGATGTGTCCACACCCCAGTGAGGGGCGGATCATGCCGGCCGCTCCATCGCGGGCGCGAACTCCTTTTTCGGGGCAAGGGGCAATTTCTGTCGCGCATCACCGGCGGGCATCCCGGAGGCGATAGGCGCCGATCGAAACCCGGGTCGCTCAGAGGGTGAGCGGCATCCTGAATCTGAACCGCGTGCCCTCGGATGTCGAGATGACATCCAGCGTGCCTGCATGCGCCTTGGCGATCTGCGCGCAGATATAGAGGCCAAGACCGAGGCCCTGCTGGTGGGATCTGGCGGAGGCGCGCACGAAGGGTTTGAAGAGCTCGGCCATGATCTCAGGCGGGATTGGCTCTCCGGAATTCGAGACCGACAGCTCGAAATAGTCGGGAGACCGATGAGCGTCCACGATCACGGGGCCGTCCTCGGCGCCGTGCCTCAATGCGTTGGCGATGAGGTTCGACGCCATCTGGGCGATGCGCGCCGGGTCGCAGTCGATGACGCCGTCGAACCGCAGCGCCGCCGCGATCTCGCGATCGGGATATGCGGTCTGGAGTTCGCCGATCACCTGCTCTAGCGCAGGCTTCAGGTTCGTCTCGGCACCGCGCTCGAGAATGAACCCGCCGCCCAGTCGCCCGCGTGCGAAATCGAGAACGTCGTCGATCAGGCGCGACATCCGGCCAACGCTGCTCTGCATCATCGTCGCCAGCGTGCGCACCTTCGCCATGTCATCGCTCTTCAGCAC
>NZ_JBFTRC010000253.1:0-6818 GCF_056399325.1 Allobosea sp. 01N443 | reverse complement strand
GATCGGCAAGAGCTGGAAGCCCGAATCGCTCCTGCTCAAGCTTGCCAATCGTCATGGCCTGATCACCGGCGCAACCGGCACCGGCAAGACGGTGACATTGCAGGTTCTGGCCGAAGGCTTTGCGCGCCACGGCGTTCCCGTCTTTGCAGCCGACATCAAGGGCGATTTGTCCGGTGTTGCCGCGCCGGGCGATTCGAAGCCACCCTTCCTCAAGCGCGCCGAGGAGATCGGCGTGACGTACCAGCCCGACCAGTTCACCACCGTATTCTGGGACGTGTTCGGCGAGCAGGGTCACCCTGTCCGCGCCACCATCTCGGAAATGGGGCCGCTGCTGCTCTCGCGCCTGCTTGATCTCAACGACACGCAGGAAGGCGTGCTCAACATCGCCTTCCGCATCGCCGACGAACAGAAGCTGCTGCTGCTCGACCTCAAGGACCTGCGCGCGATCCTCGCCTTCATCGCCGAGAACGCGCAGTCGCTGACGACGAAATACGGCAATGTTACCGCGCAGTCGGTCGGGACGATCCAGCGCGCCTTGCTGGTGCTGGAAAACCAGAAGGGCGATCTGTTCTTCGGCGAGCCGGCGCTCGACATCAACGACCTGATGCGGACCGACCGCGACGGGCGCGGCATCATCAACATGCTCGCGGCCGACAAGCTGATGGCCAATCCGCGGCTCTATGCCACCTTCCTGCTCTGGCTGCTCTCGGAGCTGTTCGAGCAGCTGCCGGAGGTCGGCGATCTCGACAAGCCGAAGCTGGTCTTCTTCTTCGACGAGGCTCACCTGCTCTTCAACGGCGCGCCGAAGGCGTTGCTGACGGCGGTCGAGCAGGTCGTCAGGCTGATCCGCTCGAAAGGTGTCGGCGTCTACTTCGTCACGCAGAACCCGCTCGATATCCCCGATACGGTTCTGGCCCAGCTCGGCAACCGCGTGCAGCACGCGCTGCGCGCCTTCACGCCGCGGGATCAGAAGGCGGTCAAGGCGGCCGCCGAAACCTTCCGCCAGAACCCCAAGTTCAAGACCGAGGAAGCGATCACCCAGCTTGCGGTCGGCGAGGCTCTGACCTCGACGCTGGAGGGCAAGGGCACGCCGACCATGGTCGAGCGCACGCTGATCGCCCCGCCCATGGCACAGGTCGGTCCGGTTTCGCCGCAGGAGCGGGCCCAGTGCATGCGCGATTCCGGCTTTGCCGGGAAATACGACGCCATGATCGACCGCGAGTCGGCCTATGAAGAGCTGATGAAGCGCAAGGGCCTGAACGGCGATGGCTCGCCGGTCGAGGCGTCGACTGGCGGCGGCGGCATCATGGATACGATCGGTGGCTGGCTCGGCGACGCCGTCGGCAATGGCGAGCGGCCGAAGACCGGTCCGGGCAGCCGTGGCGGGCGGCTGCCGCCCAGCATGACGGAAAAGATCATTACGTCGGCAGCCCGTTCGGCCGCCTCGACGATGGGGCGTCAGATCGGCTCGGCGATCCTGCGTGGAGTACTCGGCTCGATGATGGGCGGGCGCAAATAGCCGGCGACGCGGGGCAGCCATGCCGGCCGGCCTGCTGGCGCCGGCCCCGTGGCTTGTCATGATGATGCAACCTAAAATCCGCTCATGCCTTGAGCCCATAGTGAGATCGAGCGACATGCCCAAGCTTCCTGCGATTCTCTCTCGCCTCGATGCCGAACTGGATGCCTCGCTGGCCCGGTTGGCGTCGTGGATCGCGATACCGTCGATCGCCACCGATCCGGCCTATGCCGCCGATAGCCGCCGCGCCGCGGAATGGCTGCGGGACGATCTCGAATCGCTCGGCTTCAAGGCCTCGCTGCGCGAAACGCCCGGCCAGCCGATCGTCGTCGGCCATCGGCCCAAGCCTGGTGCGCCGCATGTGCTGTTCTATGGCCATTACGACGTCCAGCCGGTCGACCCGTTGAACCTGTGGGAGAGCGACCCCTTCAAGCCCGTGGTCAAGGAGATCGCGCCCGGCCGCAAGGTCATCACGGGGCGCGGAGCCTGTGACGACAAGGGCCAGGTGATGACCTTCATCGAGGCCTTGCGGGCGACGCTGAAGGAAACCGGCGACCTGCCGGTCGGCATCACCATCCTGGTGGAGGGCGAGGAGGAGTCCGGCTCTCCGAATCTGCCGTCCTTCGTCTCGGCGAATGCCGAGGAGCTGAAGGCCGATGTGGCGCTGATCTGCGACACCGGCATGTGGGACCGGGAAACGCCGGCCATCACCGCCTCGCTRCGCGGGCTGGTCTATCAGGAGGTGACGATCACCTGCGCCGACCGCGACCTGCATTCGGGCCTGTTCGGTGGCGCCGCCGCCAATCCGATCCATGTGCTCTCACGCATCGTCGCGGCGCTCCACGACGAGACCGGGCGGATCACCATTCCCGGCTTCTATGACGGGGTCGAGGAACCGACCGCCGAGCAGAAGGCGGATTGGCAGGCGCTCGGCCTGACCGAAGCGGAATTCCTCGGGGGGATCGGCCTGAAGCACTCGATCGGGGAGAAGGGGCGGATGCTGATCGAGCAGATCCAGTCGCGCCCGACCTGCGACGTCAACGGCATCTGGGGCGGCTATATCGGCGAAGGCACCAAGACGGTGATCGCGGCCAAGGCTTCGGCCAAGATCTCCTTCCGCCTCGTCGGCAAGCAGGATCCGCAGAAGATCGCGGCCGCCTTCCAGGCCTTTGTGCGGGCGCGACTGCCGGCGGATGTCACGGCCGAGTTCGTAGCGCATGGCGCCTCGCCGGCGATCGCCGTTCCCGTCGATTCGCCGGCCCTGCTCAAGGCGCAGGCCGCGCTGACCGAGGAATGGGGCCGCAAGGCGGTGACCATCGGCTCGGGTGGCTCGATCCCGGTCGCCGGGGACTTCAAGCGCACGCTCGGCATGGACACTCTGCTCGTCGGCTTCGGTCTCGATGATGACCGCGTTCACTCGCCGAACGAGAAATACGACCTCTCTTCCTTCCACAAGGGCCAGCGTTCCTGGGCCCGCATCCTGCAGGCGCTGGGCGCATGAAATCGGTTTGTATCTTTTGCGGCTCCAACCCGGGCAATGACGAGGTCTACGCCGCCGGCGCCCGGGCCATGGGCGCCGAGATCGCCAGGCGCGGGCTGACGCTCGTCTATGGCGGCGGTGCTGTCGGTCTCATGGGCACCGTTGCCAATGCGGCGCTCGCGGCCGGAGGCGAGGTCCACGGCATCATCCCGCGCGCGCTCCGCGAAAAGGAGATCGGCCATAATGGGCTGACCCGGCTCGAAGTGGTCGACACCATGCACACGCGCAAGGCGAGGATGGCCGAACTCTCGGATGGCTTCATCGCGATGCCGGGCGGCATTGGCACCTTCGAGGAGATTTTCGAGATCTGGACCTGGGGCCAGCTCGGCATTCACACCAAACCACTCGGCTTCCTGAATATCGGCGGCTTCTACGATCCGCTCGCGACTTTCCTGGACAACACGGTTGAGGCCGGCTTCCTGAAGCAGAACCACCGCGCCATGGCCATGACGGATACCGAGCCGGCGACCCTGCTCGAAAGGATGGATCAATATGTTCCGTCCGCGACGTTCAAATGGGTGGAGAAGGAGGAGACCTGAGTCTCCTTCAACCGCCGCGCTTCCCCGTGGTCTGCCCTCTGCAGCCCGGCTCGGGCGTTCCCGGCCGGGTTGTGAACCTCTCGCGTCGCGCGGCCCTGCCGACGCGAGCGGACGGAGTTCCCCCGCCTGAGCCGCCGGGTTCGGCTCAGCGGCTGAACCACCAGCTATAGCTGGCGCGCGGCGCGACCGGGGCCTCCTGGCGCCCGCCTTCGCCTAGCGCCAGAAGCCGGCCGCTGGCCTCGGTGATCCAGGATCGGTGCTCGCTGATCGGCGTAATGGCGGTGAAACCGCCGCAAATCCGTCTGACGCGCGAATTCAGCGGGCCGCTCGACCAACTGACGATGCCGACCAGATCCCGCGAGGCCGCCGAGYCKCGCAGGACGGGGCCGCCGGAATCGCCACGGCAGGCACCTGCGCCAGGCGTCTCGCCCAGTGCCTGCGTGTCGACCGCGACCTTCACTGTGTTCGACGTCGTGTAGTTGCCGGCATTGACGAGCGGCGTCTCGCGCAGCCGCCGCGCGGTGCGCTTGTTGTTCTCGGACGAGAGGCCATAGCCTGCCATCGTCACGGTCTCGCCCTGCCAGAGACCGCTGCCCAGCGAGAGTGGTTCGATATCGGCGGGAAGGGGAGAGGCGAGCCTGAGAACGGCGAGATCGGTCCCGGGCTGGGTGCGCGGCGTGGTGCCGGGAACGAAGCTCGGATGCGGCAGGACCCCGATCACCGGGTGGCTGCGCTCGCGAAAGCGCGTATCCAGGCTCACCACACGGACGGCCCCACCGCCCATCAGGCAGTGCGCCGCGGTCAGGACGAGTTCAGGCGCGATCGCCGCGCCGGAACAGAGCTCGCCGCGGCTGGTCTCGACCCTGACCGTCCACGCGCGCGGGCCATCGAGCCCTCGCGAAGGAGCGCCACCGACGACGGCCGCTGCCGGGGAGGCTGCCGCGCAAAGTGCTGCGGCAAGGGCAAGGATCGGAGCACGAGACATCATGAAGCAACCGCCGGGTTCACATTGCCACTCTATGGCCTGTTTCGAGCCAGTCCAGTGTTTCGATCAGCGATCGGTTGTCCAGGATGCGCTCTCGCCCCATTGCGACAAGGTGCGGTCGATCCAGTTTCGCTGCGGCGCGACGAGAACGCCCTGGCTGAGCAGGCCGCAATTCTTGCCCTTCGGACCAGTGGACCAGCTTGTCACGGCGATAACGCCGTCACTACCCTGCCAGATCGGGCCGCCGGAATCGCCCTGGCAGGCGCCGGCGCCGGGACGACTGCCCGCACCAGCAGGATCTGCCGCCCAGAGCAGGATCTTGCCTGGGCCATAGGGCTCGACCGTCGCCAGAGTGGCGGAGCGGTAGGTGCCGGTGGTGCGGGCCTCTCCCTCCCGGGAGACCCCATAGCCCGCAAGCGTTATCTCCGAACCGGCGCGCGGAAGGCCGCCGTCGATCAAGGCAGCGGGCGAGAAGCGCGACGGGAGCGGTGCGGAGAGGCGCACCAGGGCGAGATCAATCGAGCGGCGCCGCGCCGTGATCGCCTTCGCATCKAAGCCGGGATGGAACGAGACCGTGGCAGGGGCGATCAGCACCGGTTCGCCGCTGCCGTCCTTCCAGTGGATGCGCAGCTCGACGCCGCCATCGGCGCAATGGGCCGCGGTCAGGATCGTTCGCGGTGACAGGACGATCCCGGAGCAGACGCCGCCGCGCGCATTGAGAACCATCAGCGTCGACGCGGCAGACGGTCCGCCGTCGCGTCCGCCGAGCACGGCCAGGGCAGGCGTTGCCGCCAGAATCGCCGCGAGCGCGAGCCCGCCAGGGCCAATCGAACCTCTGACGCTCATCTGATCTCCTCTCCTCGTGTGCTGGGAGCGATAGCGCGTCGAACCGCATAATTGAACCTGGAATCGGAGCCGGCGGCTGACGCTGGAGGGTCTTGTTCGTCAGGCCAGCCAGCGGCGCGCGCGGCCGGCGAGGTGCGGAAATGCCGGACTCCGCGAGACGGGCGTCTGCAAACCGAGATTGAGATCGCCGATGCTCAGATCCGCAAGGTTGTGGGCAAGGGGCAGGAATGGCGTGGACGGCTGGCGGTGCACTGGCATATCCTGACGATACGCGAGCCGCCCATTCATGGCGTGTTCAGTTGCTCGGGATTAGCGAATGTCGATGATGCCCGTCGAAACGATCTTCGCCCTGACACTGCTTGCCCAGCCCCTCCCGATTGTCACGATCGACAGCCAGGAGCCCATCTCCTGCCTGTCGGCGGACGAGATGCGCGAGGCGGTGTCGGATGGGCGGGTGATCCAGCCGGCCCAGGCCTCCAGGCATGCGCGCAACGCCGCGCCGGGCGAGGTCGTCCGTATCAGGCTGTGTCGCCAGGGCGATGATTTCGTCTATGTTGTAACGACGTTGAAGCGCGACGGTCGCGTGGCCCGGGTGACGCTCGAGGGCCAGTCCGGCAAGGTCTCAACCATTCGCTGAGCGGCAGCCTTCAGGCGAAGGCATCCGGCCCCGGGACATCAAGACAGGAGTGAGCCGACGTGAGACTGCTCGTCGTCGAGGACGACAAGGACCTCAATCGCCAGATCGTGACCGCGCTGGAGAATGCCGGCTATGCCGTCGACAAGGCGTTCGACGGCGAGGAGGGCCTCTATCTCGGAGAGACCGAACCCTATGATGCAGTGATCCTCGATCTCGGCCTGCCGAAGGTCGATGGCGTGACTGTGCTCCAGGGTTGGCGCCGGGCCGAGAAGACCATGCCGGTACTGATTCTGACTGCACGGGATCGCTGGAGCGACAAGGTCTCGGGCTTCGATGCGGGCGCCGACGACTATGTCGTCAAGCCGTTCCATATCGAGGAACTGCTGGCCCGCGTCCGGGCGCTGCTGCGCCGCGCAGCCGGCCATGCCACCTCGGAGCTGACCTGCGGCCCGGTGCGGCTCGACACGCGCGCCAGCCGGGTCGTCGTCGACGGCAATCCGGTCAAGCTCACCTCGCACGAGTACCGGCTGCTGGCCTATCTGATGCATCATCAGGGGCGTGTCGTCTCGCGTACCGAGCTGGTCGAGCATCTCTACGATCAGGATTTCGACCGGGACTCCAACACCATCGAGGTTTTCGTCGGCCGTCTCCGCAAGAAGCTCGGCGTCGAGATCATCGAGACCGTCCGTGGGCTTGGCTACATCGCCGCTGCGCCTGCCAAGGTCTGACGACGGTCCATGCCGGGCAAATCGCAT